>NZ_LOTA01000048.1:0-166830 GCF_001521935.1 Burkholderia sp. RF7-non_BP4
ATGTGGCCGAACACCTTGTCTTCTTCGGTGCGCGGATCACCCTGCATCTCGGTCGCGAACGCACGCGGCGATTTCGCGCGCTGCCGCATCAGGTAGAACAGCGTGCGCACGGACGGCCAGGACGTGACGGCGCCAGCGTCCATCTCGGCCTGGTGCTCCAGGTAGAACCGGTACGACGGCAGCTCGGTGTCGGCGATCGCCTCGCCGCGTTGCGCGGCCGCCTCAATCGCCGGCTTGTCGTCATTGAGCATCAGCGCTTCGCACTGTTGCCACAAATCCATGTTCTTCGGCATCTGCGCGATCGCGCGGAAGTGATGGACGACGTGGCCGATCGTGCGCTTCGCGCGCGAGATCGGGTCATCCTTGTCGAGCACCGTGCCGACGCCGATGTACTTCACGCTACCGTCCGGCGGGCCGAGGTAGTCGATGGCCTTTTCCAGCCACGTCCAGCGATTCTGACGTTCGGTCGGACTCTTCGCCTCGGAGTCGGTGATCAGGTCATCGCCCATCAGCACCTTCGGTCGGCTCGCGCCGTGGAACGTGCCGCGAATCGCCTGTTCAGCACCGAACGGTTCTACCTTGACGCCGTTCTTCGTGACGAACTCGCCGACCTTCCATGTAGGCCCCTTGCCACACACTTCCGGGAAGTCGAGCTGAAGCGCCGCGTTAGCGGTCAGCTCCGTTTTAACCACTTCGAGCAGCTTGGTCGGCAGTGATGTTTCAGCGCCGAGCAGGATGATGTAGTCGAGGAACGCGAGGAGCGCGTCCGTCCATCCGACCTCGCGCCGGATTTCCTCACGCTGCAAGAGACCCTGCACGATGATGTAGACAGGGCCGATCTTCGTGCACATGGACGACTTCGCTTCGCCGCGTGGCGCGACCCACCACTCGCGCGTGCCGCCGAGCTGGCGTAGCAGCTTCGGAAATCGCCCGCAGAAGTGCGCCTGGAACAACGACGGCGTGCCGCGAATGTGATGTGGGAAATACGTGTACGCGAAGAACTGGTAATCGCCGTCGACGAGCACGCGTCGACGGCGTTCCAGCCGCGCGGTCGGCGACGGATCGAGGCCCGTTGCATGGGCCTCGATGTCACGCCGCAACTCCGCTTGTAGCTCCGCGATTTCCTTGTGGAAATCCTTCTCAGTGAACTTCTGCGCCATGTCATTCCTGCGCGGCCGTGATGCGGTCAAACAGCTTGTAGACGTCAGCGCCATCGAAGCAATGGGGCGTATGTTTCACTCGGATCATTTCGCCCGTCATCAGCGCGACGTCGAGGTAAGTGTCGCCATACGTGTCGATGGTGGCCGAGACGATATGATCCGTATTCACCGCGCGATAGCGGTCCAGTTTGATGATCATGGCAACTCCTATCCGTAGGCGGCGCTCAGTTCTTCACCGAACGGCACCAGAATCTCCGCGAACGCTTCCACGTGACTCGGGTAGCGCTCTTTCACGAACGCGGCAAGTCGCTGCACGACGCCCATTGCGACTGCGAGTTCATTCGTCTCCGGAAGCACACGTTTGGATGCGTTGATCGTCTTGTTGTATGCGTCGGCGAGGCTGGCCAGCATGGCGACCTTATCGGCCGGTTTCATCACGGTATCGGCGTCGAGCTGATCCATCGTCGCCTGATACTGCGTGATCATGCCGGCGAGCATTTGTCGAGCCGCACCCTCGATCCCGCCACCGGCCATCAACTGTGCAGCCTGGGCTTTATCCCAATCGTCGCCGGCAGCGCGCGCATCATCCTTCCATCGGCGTGCGGTGGAATAGTTGACGCCGCTCTTCATGGCGGCAACTTCGAGCGACAGGCGGTCGAACACGAACGCTCGGCGGACCTTGTCGCGAACTTCCTTCGGGTAGGTCATGTGCGTTACAGGCCCAGCTTCGCGCGAGCGAACGAGATACCCATCGCGACTATGCCACCCGCCATTGCTCCGGCTCCGGCGCCAGCCGCAGCGCCATACTTGATCGCACGCTTCTCGCCATTGGCGACCCGTTCCTTCAGCTCGCTGACCCCTGCGTCGATCTTCCTCAGCAGCTTCATTTCGGGGCTGTCTTCCGCCTTGATGTCGCTCATTGCTTGTCCTGTTTTTTGTCCAGCTTGTTGTTGATGTCGGTCAGCTTCTGGTCAATGCTGCGCAGACCGTCTCGGAATTCATCGCGCATTGCCTGGTTCTCGGAGCGACGGACGTATTCGCGCGCCACCATCTCGCGAAACGCAGCGTGCTCGCGCTGGATACCAGCGTCCCGGGCTTCGTTGTCTTCCAACTTCTTCAGGACGCTGCGAATCACGACGCCGCCGAAGAGATTGACCGCCCCGAGCAGAAGCGTGATGACGCCCATAAAAATCGCAGCCGGATCGAATGTCACTTGCACGAGTACCTCCGTTTGATAACGCGCTCGCGGCGTTGCTGGCATTCGATGCAGAAGCGGCACCCCAGTACCGCGTGGCGACGCTCATCGGGAATCGGTTCGCCGCATGCATCGTTCTGACAAACCGACTCGGATTCAGCGGTGCTGCGTGCGGGCTGCGTCGCTGCCGCGATGGCGAGCGCGCGATACTGTTCTTCGATATTGCTCGCGTGGTCGAAGTCGTCCATCTATTGCTTGTCCTCTTGCTTGGGAAGCGCGGCCTTTACCGCCTTCAGTTTCAATTCAGTGCTTCGCGTGCGGGCGGCATAGTCGACGAACCAGGCGAGGACGTCGGCTTGTGATACCCCGGAGTCAGCGGCGGCATCGGCGTCGGGACCGACAACAGCAGAGGCGGGATCGGCGCTTGCCGGCACGGGGGAATCACCAGCGTCGGCGATGCCTGCTGCGTGGTTCCACACGCGGACAAAGCCACGGCTGAACACGCAACCAACGACAGGTGCATAATTTTTCGCGCCGGGAACCGGCGGGCTACGGCGAGGTTGCGTGACATGGTCAATTCGCTCCTTCAGTGCAGCTGTGGTTTGTGTGGCGGCGGATTGCACGACGAGATAGCCCGATTCCGCGGCCGATGCGCGTGCCACGTCAGCCGCGTACCGGCCGAAGGCATCGCTCGCGGCCGAAGCCGACGCGTGCTCGACGGAGGCGCGGTAGTCGGCCAGTGCCTTGTCACCACGTGCGGCTGCAACGCTGTAGCCGTGCTGGTAGGTTCTCGTGAAGGCAAACGCGACCAGTGTTGCGACGACGATGCTCGCGAGCACCTTTGCGCATTTACTGATTGCTTCCGTCATTTACAGCCTCCTTGGAGGGACGGCCGCGCCATGCGGCGAGTGCCTGGATAACGGCCGAGTAACCGCCGACGCAGCCGAGGTAGATCAGCCACGTATCGAACGTGAGCTGATTCCTGTATCCCTGGTAGATGAACATGAGAGTTGCGACAGCCGACGCGATGTTCGGCCAGAGCTTCGCGTGCGAAAGCTTGCCGTCGTGGCCGGTGATCAGATCGCTGAGTGACATCGCCGCTCCTGATCAGGCGATCGCAACGACACCGCCGGCCGCGCGATATGCTGCCGTGAGCATCGTCAGCTCGTTTTGGTGCTGGCCGTAGTCGTTACCGGGAAGCGACGCCCAAATATTCGAACACGCCTTGATCGCAGCCACGAGCCGGCCGGCAGCAATCAGCGGCAGCGCGCGGCGCTCCCGAATCTGCTGGATCGCGATCATGTCCTGGGAAACCGGGCTGAAGTCGTCGAGCTTGAGCAAACTCGCGTAGGGCGCGTAGTAGCGCGACAGGAGCTGATAGCGACCGGCGGCCGTCGAATTCAGCTCCGTATTGAGGATGCCCGGGTGCTTCGCGTAGGAGGGGAACGTAAGCAGTCGGGCCGGGATGATGTAAGTACCGCGCGCGCTGCTCTTCTTGGTGATCGGCCCGTGCGAGCCGACCAGTACGTTATAGCCGTCGTCGCTGTTCCGACGCGTCCATGCATCGATCTCGCTCGCGGCGAGCATGTCGAGAAATGCGACGACGTTTTGTCCGCCCGCCGCGCTCGCCGTAATGCGTGCCATCAATACCCTCGGTATCTGGAATGATGACCGCATTGTTGATGCTGCGGCGCTGGTGGACCACCCGCGCTAGGACAGTAGGTACAAAATAAAAAGCCCCGCATCGCGGGGCTTCGGTGGATCAGGGAGCAACTAGAACAACTCCGCCTGGGGCGATGCGCTCTCAGACGTGTCGGAGCGCTTGAGAATACGCCAAATGTGTCGTTCGGTCATTCGGTGCCGACGAGCGAGCTGTGTCGCCGCATGGTTCGCGGGATGCTCGCGCGTCAGTGCGTCGAACTCGGCTCGAATGCTGCGGTGTTGCAGTTCCCGAATCGCGACCTTACACAGCGGAACACACAGGACATCGCCGCCAAAGTGCGTCGTCAGCAGATCCGCCGCGTCAGTGCCGACGATTTCGGCCAGCGCCTCGTAGCGGATCTCGCCGCGACGCGATCGACGCATTGCGATCGGGAAATTCGTGCCGCCGAGCTGCTCGATCAAGCGGATCGTAGCTGGCCAGCCGATCAGCTTAATCATCGTTTTCACGACGTCTGGCAGCAGGTGTTCAACACCCTGAAAATTCATGCCGACCTCCGCTTCGCATCGTATTGGAGGGCGGCGATCAACTTGCCGAGCATCACGTCATCGCAGAACTCGATTGCGTCGACCTTGCAGATTCGCTTCACCATGCCTCCGATGTAATCCCAGGGCAGGTTCGCCTCGGCGAGCAGCGCTTCGATCTTGCGGATTTGAGCCGCGCGCGGCCGTGCAACGTTCGGCCGGCGACCAGCATCGCGCTTCGGCTTGAAACCGCAGCGCTCGAAGTGCTTTAGCAGCTTGTGCGCGCCTTCCGGCGTCAGGTCTTTCGACGAGCCGACGCCGGCGACGCTGCGCAGCACCGTGCGGTATTCGTCATCGGTCATCGCGAGCTGCTGCTTTGCGATGTGGATTTTCGCTACCGTTGTTTTCGCGATCAGCATCACGACCTCCACCAGCGCCGCAGTTCCTTGCGGCAGAGACACACCAGGAACACGATCCCGGCCAGGATGACGACGAAGTCAGACATGTGCCGCCTCCGAACCTGTGGTCTCGACCGACGTATTGACCGCCACGCCAACCGAAACCAATGCGACCGATTCGCAGACGCGCGCAAAATGGCGAAGCATGGACCCCGGTGAATTCCACGTCATCGCGAAAATCGTTACGGTTTTGTCCAAATTGGGAAAGTACTTGCGTGCGTTACGCTTCCCGAATTGCTTCTCGATGCGCGCGCGTTCGGAGGGCTTATAGGCGCTGATCTTCACGGGCCGATAGAACCGATGCTCAGGCGCATCCTCCTTCAGATAGCTTCCTCGAAACCAGCCATTCACAAAGACCATCAAATCGTATCGACGTGGTTTCGTCCGCTGCACTTCAATCGTCACCGTGTACCCGTCGCAACGAAGCACGACACAGCCATATGGGAACGACAGCTCCGTGTCGATCTTCTCAATGTCTTCTCGCGCGAGTTTTGACATGGTTCCTCCCTAGACCGGTTTCGCCACAGATGCGCGAGCGGCTTCAATTGCTTCCCGTGCACGTGCCCGAGTTTCTGTATGTTCGTCAGGGTCGTTCGCGATGGCCTCGGCAAATTCAAGCAATGCTTCAGCCATCGCCGGTTCGGCTCGGGTTGCCGTTGAACGGCCATTCAACGCCTCGGCGATTTCGTTGGCAATGGCGTACGAGGTTGCGACTGCCAGCCTGGCACCTCCGCTCCAAATCTCGGTCGCGTGCACTATTGCCCTGATGTGGCGGCATGCTTCGTCTCCGATCCGTGCTGCTGGCACGGGGCGCGGCAGCAACGGGTTGAGCCGCAGCACTGCGCTCCATAATTCGCGAGCCGCTTCGTCGACGGTAAGGTGATCGGCAATCATCACGCTGCCGTCGTCGGCGATCGTGATGATCGGCTGGTATGACGACGAGACGAAATGTAGAACGGCACTGTCGAGTTCGGTGGGCATAACGATGTCCTCTCAGATAGCCGCGAGATCGAGACTGATCGCGCGGTACTCCTCCGTATCTTCGACGCGCTCGTACAGCCGGATATAGGGCTTGCTACCTGTCACTCGGATGCTGTCGACGATCGCCCGCATTGCCTTGGTCCACTTCGGATCGTCGATCGCAAGGCGACGCAGCGCGAGAATGCGGCCGGTGTTCACGTTGCCTTCCTTGTCGACCTGGAACGCTTCGTTGATCAGCACCTTGATCTTGTCGTTGCTACCTTCGGTCCACTCGCGCAGACATTCGTCGATCAGTTCCTTCGCCGCTTGAAGGCGCTCGTCGAACTGGATGCGCTCCGCGATTTGGCGCACGATCTTGTAGCGACCGTCGAAGGTGATCAACGAAATGTTGCCCTTGGCACCGCCGACCTTGACGCCATATTGCTCGTGGCTGGCCTCGACGAACGCAGCGATGTCGCCAAATGCCCGTGCCTTGAATTCGGCCAACTCCGATTGGAGGCGCTTCGCATCAGCGACCAGCGACGTGACCGTCTGATCGCGGAGCTGGTCGATCGGCGCAACGAGCGATGCAGGAACGAGGCGGCCCCGTGCGTCCTGCACATAGCCGGCCGGGATGGCTTGATTTGTCATGACGTGTTCCTCTATTGCGTAGGTGTGGTTTAGTGAAATTTGATCGGCCTGTCGTCTTTATTGACAACGCGTTTTGCGACGAACTCGCTCACGGCCTTGACTACATCGTCCGGGCTACCCTTGGCGTGTGCGACGACGATCACGGACACTTCACGGGTGAGGTCGCGCAGCACGGCTTCGAGTGAATCAAGCGTCGAGAAAAGCCGGATGCCGGCGCGGTTCATTGTGTCGACGGCGGCACGCAGCTCGTCGACAGACATGGCCCAGGGATCGTGTGCGCCAGCGTTATAGGAGGGCATCCGGTCCGAGGCACCCGCGTGGGCCGCACGCCATTGCTCGTGCTGGCGCAGCTCCTTCGACTCGCGCACCTCTTCGAGAGACTCGCGAAGACGCGGACTGGCTTCTAGCTGTGCGTCGAGAATCGCGGCCACGCCACGGAAGTCACCGACGATGTGCTGCAACAGCACGCGATTGATCAAGCCTGCGCAGTCGCGACCGATTGCATCGCGGTGTTCAAGGGCGGCAGAATAGTCGAGCAGGGAATTGTTCGCGCGATGCAATTCACGACGCAGTTCCCGCACACTGTCGAACGCATCCGGATTGGCCAGCGTCGGGCCTTGGGTGACATGGATTGTCATGGTTTTGTCGCTCCTGTTATGTGAGGGTTTGGGCTGCCTTGATGAGTTTTCGGGCTGCGGCAACTCCCTGCCAAAACTCTTCTGCGGACTTCTCGCTGATCAGGCGTCTTGCTGACGCGATTGCGGTCGCTTGGGTCTTGCCGCCTGCGATACGAAACCCGGTGCCGACATGCGTCACGACAAATGCAGGCTCGCCGGACGTAGTTGCAACCGGATTGGCGTGTGCTGCAAACAGCTCAGTCGGATACTGCGGAAAATCGATGCGCTCGCCATCGACCTTGATTCGGCGGGCACGAGCCGCTTGTTCGGAGTAGGTAAACACGTGAAGTTTCACTATAGGAGTCCTAATGTGATTATTCGATTCGAACCGGTGACGATGGCGTGATTGTCAGTGTCCTCGCTCCGTCCACAGCACGCGAATTTCGCCGACCTTGAACTGGCCGGTACGGTAGCGCGATACCCCGGAACCACCCGTGCGGTAGTACGTGGCTTCACCTTTCTCGACCATGTCGGCGCATGCCGTGCAGTTCTGCACCTGGATCGTCGGTTTCGAGCCGTTCGAGAACTCGATCCCGATCACGGTGAAGCCCTTTTCGGTGAGCGTTCCGATCGTTGCCGCAAGGCGCAGCGCCGTGAGCTGCATCAGTTGATTGATTGGCGGCACTTCCGGATTGAGGGCGTTAAAATTCGGTGTCAATTGGACTCTCCTTTAACGGGGCGATGCGGGCAGGTTTGGCATGTGCGCCAGTGCTCAAGCTTGATCGGATTGTGGATCGGGGCCTTCTGCAAGGCATACTCACGACAATGTTCGCCGTCCACCTCGGCGTGGCTGAACGGACAGACAACGCGTCCGAATGCTGCGTGGTAACGCGCTCTGATCCGGTCGGGCTTCGCTTTGCCGGTGCCGTAGGCACCACTGCCGTTGACGAAGATGGAAAGCGTTTTGCGCGCAACGCCCATCCGCGCCGCGACCTGGGTGACATTGATTGCACGGACCTCGCGCATCAGCCCGTTCACGAACCAGTCTTCTTGCATGTAGGCGGGCTTACTCATCGGCGATCTCCTGATGCTCCATCCACATGACGCGGTTCCAGTTCGGATCGAAAACGACCTTCGTTCGCTGAACAAGAGGCGCTTTCGGCCCGGACTCCATGTCCTTACGCAACCGGTAACGAGCCGGCGCGGCGCGCCGCGAGTGCTTGTTCGCGGGAGCAATGCATTCGAGATAGCCGGCCGCTGCAAGCTTGCCGACATAGGTCGCGGCGGTTGCCTCCGAAATCGGGCGAGACGCCGTGCTGGCAAATGCCGCAAGTTCGACGTGATTGAAGTCCTTCGCGACGAACACCCGACGCATCGTCGACCACATCGCCTCATTGATCGAACCCTGTACGACTTCCCCCCCGTTGCGGGTCAGACGCGGTGCCTCAACGCCGTTGTCACGCACAAGTCGATACGTACGACGCACCGCCGCGCCTCCGAGTCGCTCCTCCTGTTCGACCTCGACATAGCCGCCTTTGAGCAATCCCTTCATGTAGTCCTGGACGGCACTGATCTCGGTACGGGAGGCGATCGCAATCTCGCGTTGCTGGAAGGCATCGCGCGCATTGCGAATCGCTTCCCAGATGCGTTGGCGAGGGTTCTTGCCGCCCATCATTTCGAGGTTGATCGGCTTACGCGCCACGAGAATCCTCCATTCGCGGATCAACGTCGCTCACCGCCTCCGCAGCAGATTGAAGTGCGCGCGCGAGGACCAGCATTTCGCGGCGATTAAGGAAAAGATCGGCGAGTCGTTGACCGCCGTTGCAGGTGAGTCCGTTGAAATAGACGGTCAGCAACGCAAAGCCGTCACCTTCGCGGCATGTAATCCCAATGTCGCCGGAGTCTGCGATGTCGGAATTGATCTCTTCACCTTGATCGTTCACGGTAAAAATCCGTGCGTCACGAAGGCCATCGATACTCAGGCTCACGTCCATTACACCCTCCGCTCAGGCGCGCGGCCGGTGTAGAGGGCAATGGAATCGAGGTCCGAGCGCTCGAAGTCGGCCATGCCGCGCGTCATGCAGTGCTCGTGGATCGAAACGAGATTCACGCATACGCGCCGCACGGAGCCGCGAGACAGTTCGACCAGGTGCGACAGCACATCGTCGGCAATCGCGAGATCGGGGGCGTAGATCGAGGTGAGCTTGCTGGCGTCGCTGACGCTGACCGGCTGCGCCGGTGCCCAGGTCAGCACGCGTGAATGGAAGCGCTCCCACTGTTCCAGCTTCTTCGGCAGCAGTTCTTCGCCGACCAACAGCAGCGATCCCTGCGAACCCTCGTAGATGTCTCGCGTCAGCTCGATGAGGGCGTCGGATTTCGCGCAATAGTCGAACTCGTCGATAATCAGTGTGCGCCGCGAGGCCGACAATTGCTCGCAGACCAGATCGAGCAGGCCGGACTTGGTCGCGCGGCCGTGCTTCACACCCATCTCGTAGAGAATTTTTTCTAGCATCACTTTCGCACTCCACGCGCTGCGCATCTGTACGTAGTAGGCGCGCGATTCCACCGCGATCGAGTTCGTCGCGAAGGTCTTGCCCCATCCGGCCGGGCCATGCAGGACACCGATGCCCGGCACGCCACCGCGACGCTGATTCAGTCGCTCGATGGTCGCCGCCACAAGGTCCAGTGTCGCGATCGGCGCGATGCCGCCGGCCGGGCGATTGATTGCAGGGGTGGTTTTCACCATAATGACAATGCCTCTCGTCAAGGGGTTAGTTGAAAGCACGTGTCACGGTGGCGACCGTGGCTGTGCCGGGCACTGCCGGGCTTGATGCCTGGCGGTGTTTTCGCATAGCAATTGCGAATTCAGGGGTCTGCGGATACTGACCGTACCAGCGCGTCAGAATCGGATCGTCGATCGTGCCGCCAGCCGCCACGAGTTGGTCGAGTTCCTGCCATTTGCGGAACCGCAGCTCAGGTGTTTCCGGGACTGGCCGAATCTTCTTCACGTTGCTCTCGGGCGCGGGCTGCGCCTGGCTTGCGGTTTGTCGCGCGTCGATGATTCGCTGCAAGTCGGCCGGGATGTCAGCCTTCGGCACGACACCATCGAGTGCGCGCGCTGCTATACCTGCCGCCTTGAGGCCATCGGTTGTATGCGTGGCGGTCCGTGTCGGCAGCGAGGTGAGCTTGCCGGCCTGCGCCGCCTTGTTGGCCACCAGATCGCGCACGAGACGATCCGTATCGACCTTCGTGCCTTTGATAGCGTGCATTTGTTGCTTCACATGCTCGCGTTGCTTGCGGCGCGCCAGCACGGCGATTTCGGCGCGCGACACACCAGTACGCTCCGGATTGCGCGCCACACACACGAATTCGCCTTCGTGATAGACAACGACTTCACCGAGATCGGGCGTAATGCGTACCGCGACATCCTTGCCGACGTAGAGCGCCAGTTCCGGGGCGATGAATTGCGCGTTATCGATGCGCAGGCCCTTCTTCGTGACGGTATATCGGCCCTTGCCGGCCGGCGGTGCCAGCAGCACGTCGAGAGCACGTTCGTCCTCGATGCGATGCACGGGGCCGGTATAGCTCGATGCCCGCTGATAGGGAGTCATGCCGATGCCTTCGTGATGGGCGTGTTCATAGACGCCCTTGATCCATTGTTCGATGAGCGAGCGCAGCTCGGATGCCGGCATCGCGAGCGTGACGGCTTCGCCTTTCTTGAACAGGCGTTCGGAAAACGCGCGGCGTGCTTCGATCGCGCTACGCTCGGCGACGCTATGTCCGATGAATGCGGACAGCCCTTCCAGGATCGAGTGCAGCATCGTCTGGATGCCGCGCTCGACGTGCGGCTTCTGCCACGGCGAGAACGGGGCCGTCACGTAATGCGCGATGCCGAGCGCGGCAAGCGTTTCGATGAAGTCGCGGCTCTTGTAGTCCTGGCCGTTGTCGGTAACGACTTCTTCCGGGACACCCCACAACAGCAAGGCAAGGCGCAGCGCATACTTGTGCGTCTCGGTCTTCGGCGTCGGGGCGAGCACAACCAGCTTGCGCCGGCTGTACACGTCGATCACGACGGACGCGGAGTAGCGGCGCTCGACGCCGTCTTCGTCGGTCAGCATCCAGTCGGCCGGCGTGGCATCCATTTCCCACCGCTGATTCAGGCGCTCGACGTCGGCCGACGCGTCACCGAATGCGGTCATATACTTGTTTTTCCACTCGTCGGGATTGGTCGCCGCCGTGAACAGGCCGTCATGCTTACGCCGCCATGCCGTCACGAACCGATACGTCGCATCGTAGGACGGCGCTGCGAACAGGATTTCACCGGTGTCATCATCGACCGATGCCTGGTTCAGCAAATTGACGAGGTGCTGGATACCGAGATTCGGGCGGTCGATGAGCAGCGCGAGCGCTGTTTTTTCCAGCTCGGGTTGCTTCGTGAACACGTTCACGTCGCGCTGATGGCGACCGTCCTTCTCGTCGATCAAGCCCGCGAGGCCGACGCGCTCGTATTCGAGCACCCACCGTTGCAGCGAGCGCGGCGAGATCGACGGGATCGTCGACCGGACAGCGGCCGCAACCTCGATTTCCTTCAGGTTGTATGCCTTCGTGTAGGTCGGCCAGGACACGCGGCGGCTCATCGGTTGCACCGTGACGAACCATGTTTCCCAACTCTTCACGATCTCGTAGCGCGCGTCGAACCGCGCCTGTACCCCTGCCGGCAACTCGGCCGTCAGCTTCTTGAGGCTCTCCTGCGCGCGTTGGTGTTTCGAGACGCGCTCGGCCTCGGCACCAGCGCGAACCTGTTCGATCATCTTGAGCGTGCGGCCAGCCGCGTCGCCGCGCGCCTTGATTTCCCGATACCGCTCGACGGCCTTGCGCACGTCGGTCGGCAGGTTCGCCAGGTCGAACAGCTTGCGCTGGCCACCGCGCACGGCTTCCAACTCGAAGGGCCAATTTTCGCGACTGGCGCGGCGCTCAGCCGAGCGTTTCGTGATAGTCAGCGCACCTGCAATCACATCAAAGTCGATCATTGCGCACGACCTCCAAGACGGCGAACGACTTCATCGACAAGTCGGTCCATGACGGTGTCAGGCACGTTTTTGCGAAGCTCCCCTAAGCGAGCTTTCACCGAACGCTCTTGCAGCGTCAGCGCGCCGATCTCCGCGAGCATGGCTTCCTCGCCGCGATACACGCGGCAGCCGCAGCGGTCGGCGAGCATTTCGAGCATCCGGTAGTCACCGGTCGCGACTGTCAGTGCTGGGATAGCCTCGGCTGGAAAGCGCCAGCCTTCGGCGCTCGGCGCACAGTAGCGATCGAGCATGTTCTTCGTTGTTTCGTAATTGGACAGACGGGAGATTTGTGCTGCCACCTCGTGACGGTCGATACCGCGGCTGGACACGGTGCCGAGCATGTCTGCGAGCGTCTCGCGTACAGCAAGTGCGACGTCGAGACCGCCGGCTTCGGGGCGCGGTGTCGGCGGAACGTCAAAAAAGCTGAGTTCCATCTGCGTGGAAGTGGTTCTTCGGGTGGTTTTGCGTGCCGACATGTCAAGCGCCTCCCGTGCAATTGACGTTGCACAGATCAGGTCGGGTGATAGACTTACCTTCGGTTGACGCGGCCGGTTTGCGTCGGCCGAAACCGCGCTCACCGCGCCCGCTACGGGCAGTGCCGTCGATGTGATAGCGGCTCGGCCAAATGAGGTGACGAGGTACGCCGATCGTCGCTGCGATGATCGATTCGGCCTTCGGCCAGGGTACGTCGAGCGCATTTTTCAACGCGCCGGGCGCGTACCCGTAGGCCATTGACAGTCGCCGTAGCGACCATCCGGCCTTTTCCAGCGCCGCCTTGATGTCGGCGCGATGCCAGTCTTGCAGGGCAACCTGCTCGGCTGGTTTTTTTGACATGTTTAGCGTGCTCATGAGAGTGAACGATAGCACGTAAAACCGTGCCACTCAACGTATTTTGCGTGTCGCGCGTTCGTTTTTGCGCGTCTTTCTGCAGCTCTTGTGTAACGCGCTGATTTGATTGATTTTTTTGAAGTGCGACGCAGCGTGCGAAAGCGCGACATGCGTGTCGCGCTTTCTGGGGTGAGCGAATGACTGAAAGTGCGACACGCATTTCTGTCGAAATAGGCGAGAGATTGCGTGCTTATCGAGAGCACTTACGCCTGTCCCAAGAGCGGCTGGCGGACCTAGTCGGCGGAACGAAGCGCGGAATTCAGGATAACGAGGTCGGTCGGACGGCACCGAACAGCAGGTTGCTTACTGGACTGGCGCAGAACGGACTGAACATTAACTGGCTTCTAACGGGCAAGGGACCGATGCTTGTCGCCGACCTGGGAGCGTCCACCTCCGCGGTCAACGGGGAGACTCTCGGCATGGCCTTGGCCGCAGTGGAAAAGATCGCTGGCGAGCGCCGGTTAAAGCTGCCTCCGGAAACGCGCGGAAAGCTTGGTGCCTTGGTGTACCAGTATTTCCTCATCGAAAAGGCAGAAACAGAAGCTACGGCTTATGTAGCGCGGCTCATGGAACTTGTTTCAAGCCACTGATGTAGGGGTGTAGATGGAAGACAAGAACAAAATCAGAGACATAGCTGCGAAATTGATGGTCAGCGGAACGAGTGTGGAATCCTCGCAACCCGAAGGGCAACCCGCAGTTAAACAACGAGGAACGAGACCCGCACGCAATATTGTCGTCAGCGGAAGCGCCGGCCAAGTGGCGGGCGGCGACATCCACAACATATACCGTATCGAGAAGGTCGCACCTCCTTCAGTTGTTGTGCAGACTGGCGTAGGCGTGGTCGATGCGGGGCAGAAGCGGCAGCTGCTCGATCTCCGGGACGACATCGTCAAGGCGTCGGAGGTTAAAAAGAAGCCGAAGACACCGCAGAGCGTCATGTACGGACTCAACAAGCACATGAACGTGAACACGTATCACGAGATTCCGGCCGAAGGCTTCCAAAAGGCGCTGAAGTACATGCTGAAGCAGCGCGCGATTCTTCTCGGCATGGCGTCCGCGCCTAAAAAGCTGCCGGACTGGCGAAATATGCGGATAAAGGCAATCCACACTCGATGTAAGGCGCTAGAACTTGAGACTTGGCGACGCGGCTATATGCAGCGCACGTTCGGTAAGGGATCGATGATCGAGCTGGGCGACGATGAATTGGAGCGCCTATATCGGGCCGTCATGGGGAAAAAGTGACGGGGTGCTCGAATGGTGCCAAGTTCTGTGCAAAACCTGCTCAGACTTGCTCGATCTTCGCACAATCGGTGCCAAACTGGCTCGCGCGGTCGATTAGCCCGTCAGTCCCGTCGTTATTAGCTTTGCGCCAAGTTTCCGGCTGCCTTAGCTGATGCCATATCGAGCACCACCCCACAGCAGGTTTTGCCCTCATGCTGCCCTAGCGGAGCATGGCGGAAAATCAATTCGAGGAATAAAACTGCTGAGAGCCTTACTAGGCTTGGCGCGCCCGGCTGGGATCGAACCAGCAACCCCTGCCTTCGGAGCTTTACCGGCGCGCAACACTTCCTGTTAAATCAAAGCCTTACACAACTCGCAAACTGCAAAACCAAGGCTGCACAAGGTCAATCCAGCTCATCCAAGCTGCAATTTAGCTGCACACCAGAAGCGAGGCATATCGGTTTGCCGCGCCGTTCTAGACACGCTCGACCGACTATTGATCGGCCGATTCATGGCCTTCGCCTAGCGATTTGGCCGGCCGCGCCGGAACTCGCCCCTCCCCCAAGTTATCGGCCCCATCGGTTGGCTCCGCCATTTGTCCGAGGAGTTGAAACAGGCCAATCGGCTTCATGAGAGCATCCTGCTGCCGCTGAAGCTGCCACAACCTTTCCAGAGTCTCAGCTTTCTCCTGCTCCATTGCGGCCAGCCGTGCCACCTCATACAGTTGGCCGACGAGCATGCCGCCTAGCCAATACAACACGATCTTGGGATTCTGGCGCGCGAATGCGCCGCGTTGGACAGCCTTGCCACCCAGCGTGATGATCTCTGAGGCCGCGCCGCGGCCGCCGCATAAGTCAGTGACGATCCGATCCCGATGCTCGTGACTTTCTAGCCAGCCATCGATCGTGAAATTGACCGCGTTACGAATCCCATGCGCGCACACATTTCGCATCTGACTGAGGACGTTGAGAAAGGCGGTCGCGTCCGAGTAGTCCAACAACCCCAGCTTGGTCGCAACCGCGACCTTTCCTGTCGGGCCGTTCATAGGCATCCGGGCGAAGATTGACGCAAGTTCTTCTCCGGCCTTTTTCTCGATCGCATGCATCAATGCGGTTTCAATGAGCGCGTGCAGTTGAATCACGAACGACCAATCACGCTCTTCGTATATCGACCGGTAGAAGCCGGCTGGCAATCCGAGCGCTTCCATGAGTGCCACAACGCCTTTCTCATAATCGTCCTGCTCAGGACTCGAATCGCCTTCGTTCGTCATGCAACCCTCGTGTTGTCCGACGTTCGCGTAATCACGCGGCCTTCGACTTTCCCCGTACACCGCTCGCGCGGCCAGCAGGCACTCGGGGGGCGGGCCTTCATCAGCAGGGCCTTCCGGGCACCTGACCGCACGATGCCGAAGTCGCGTGAGAGGTCATTATGCACGGCCGAACGCCCCCGGGACGGCCGAAAACGCCGAGACTGCATAACCAAGGCGCATAAAAGTGCATAGGAGAAACGGCCCGTCGATCGCCGCGCGCCCCGTGCTGGGCGGGCTGGGCCGGCCAGTGCATGTGTGCCTAAAAACCGCTCGATTTTGCGGGCAGGTGGGGCGGGGGCACCAACTGCGCGCGCCGGGTCCGCGCCAGCCTCGTCAGCGCCGGACCCGCGCCAGCGAAGGGGCCCGTGCGCGCCTCAACAGCCTCGCCACGGGCCTGCCGCATATCGACGCACCAGGCGAATTCCCATCCACGCGACCGGCCGCTCTGAGGGCGCCTGAACTGACCGCTGCCGTGCACAGGGCATGGGCGAAAAAAAGCCGCCGGCACCGAAGTGCCTAGCGGCGTTTTACTGCTGGCCGACTGCTCGTCAGACGTCGAGCTGCGCGGCCGTGATGCCGAGCGCGGCGGCGATCTTCTCGCGCGTCGACTTGCGCAGCTTCTCGGTCCGCTCCTGCTGCGCGTAGGCGGACTGGCTGACGTCGAGTCGCGCTGCGACTTCCGCCTGCGTCAGTTTCAAATATTCGCGCCATGCGCGCAGCGGCGTCGCCCCGTCGACTGTCGCGCTGGCGACTGCATGCGAAATCAGGTCGCGCTCTTCTTCATGCTGCGCCATATAGTCCGCGTAGGGGATCACCACAAAGGCCGGCGCTCCGTCCGGCCCGTTGATGATTTGGATGTTAGTACGTGCGTTCATCGCGTTTCTTTCGCGGATGATCACCTGAGTCTGACGATCCGGCGCCTCCGGTACGAACACCACGGCTGGTAACGTTGAACGAGTGCATCACAGTCGCACGCAGGCCGCCGAGCTGCACGTCGTCGCCGGCTGACTGTAATTTCACTGAAGTGGGAGAAACCGCTGAAAGCCTGATCAGGCTTTTTGGCGCGCCCGGCTGGGATCGAACCAGCAACCCCTGCCTTCGGAGGGCAGTACTCTATCCATTGAGCTACGGGCGCGTGTGACAGTGAAACGACCCCAATAAACCGGCCGCCCACCATTGGCAAGACGGCAAGGATACCCGGTTTCCCATGAAGCGTCCACCTTGCCCGCAGAATCCCCGTCAGTCCCCCCATTCGTGCGGGTAAACACGCGCCTTCGCGCCGCTCGCCGTGATGTAAACGTTCCGTCTATAATCGTCCGTGCTTCATTGGACTGCCATTTTGCCGTTGCACCGCGCTCACAATTCCTATTCACGGAGACGAGGCAAGCATGAGCGAAGCACCCCACGAATCTCCCGTCAAAACTCCCGGGCAGTTGATTGCCGTCGTCATCGCATCATTCGCGATTCCGATCGCCCTGATCGTCCTGTTTGCCACCTATGCCAACCACGCGTTCCGCTCGGGCGCCGGCACGGACGCGCTATCGGACGAACAGGTCGCCGCGCGGATCGCGCCGCTCGCGAAGGTCGACGTGAAGGACGCCAACGCGCCCCGCACGTACAAGACCGGCGAGGAAGTCTACAAGGCCGTGTGCGTGACGTGTCACGGCACGGGCGCCGCCGGCGCGCCGAAGTTCGGCAACAAGGACGACTGGGCGCCGCGCATCTCGCAAGGCTTCGACACGCTGCTCAAGACGGCGCTGTCGGGCAAGGGTGCGATGCCGCCGCGTGGCGGCACGAATCCCGACGACGTCAGCGACTATGAAATCGCGCGCGCGATCGTCTACATGGCGAACAACGACGGCGCGAACTTCCCCGAGCCGGCTGCCCCGGCCGCCAATGCAGCGCCGGCGGCGAGCGGCGCGGCGGGTGCGGCAGGCGCGTCGGGCGCCGACGCGTCGAACGCGCAGGCCGCCGCTGCAATGGCCGCGATCGCCGCGATTCCGAAGGCCGGCGAAAAGCCCGCGGCCGCGCCGGCCAGCGCCGACGCCGCATCGGCCGGCAAGGCGCTGTATACGCAGGTCTGCCAGGCGTGTCACGCGGCCGGCGTGCTCGGCGCGCCGAAGTTCGGCAGCAAGGAGGACTGGGCGCCGCGCCTGAAGGACTCGATGGATACCGTCTACAACTACGCGCTGCACGGCAAGGGCGCGATGCCGCCGAAGGGCGGGTCGAGCGCGTCCGACGCCGACGTGAAGGCGGCCGTCGACTATATGGTCAACGCGTCGAAGTAACGCCTGCCGGCCAGAAAAAACCCCCGCGGCGCACGCGCATCGCGGGGGTTTTCGTTTGCCGGGGCGGCCGGGCCGGCCGCCTCCCGCACGTCACTTCTGCAACAGCGCCTTCAGGCTCGCGAGCCGGTCCTTCGGCGTCATCGGCGCTTCCTCCGGCGTCGGCGGCGGCGCTTCGTCGAGACCCATCTCGGGGATGAAGCGCGACGGTTCGCACACGACCGTCTCGCGCGCCCGCTTGCGCTTCTTGCACCAGTTCAGATGCAGGCTGCGCTGCGCGCGCGTGATCGCGACGTACATCAGCCGGCGCTCCTCCTCGATCCGCTCGTTGTCGATCGGGCCGTCGTCCTCGCTGCCGCCGCGGTGCGGCATGATGCCTTCCTCGACGCCGACCAGGAACACGTGCGGATACTCGAGCCCCTTCGACGCATGGACGGTCGACAGGCGCACCGCGTCCGGATCCTCGTCCTTGCCTTCGAGCATCGACATCAGTGCGACGGTCTGGATCAGGCCGAGCAGGTTCTTGCCGGTATCGGCGAGCCCGTCGGCGTTGTGGAAGCCGTCGGCCTCGCCGTCGACGGCCTCCGTCTCGGGCTTGGTGCCCTTGCGCTTCAGCCATTCGAGGAATTCGAGCACGTTCTGCCACTTCGACTGCGCCTGCCGCTCGTCGAACGCGTCGTACAGGTAGGCCTCGTAGTGGATGGCCTCCATCATGTCGTCGAGCACGACGGTCGCGGGCTCCTTGTCCGCGCGGTCGGTCAGGCGCTGGATGAAGTCGCAGAACATCCGCAGCGGCTCGACCTGGCGCGCGGACAGCCGCGCCTCGATCCCGCCCATGTACACGGCCTCGAACAGCGACACCTTCGCCTGCCCCGCGAACGAGCCCAGCGCTTCCAGCGTCGTGTTGCCGATTCCGCGGCGCGGCGTCGTGACCGCGCGGATGAACGCGGGATCGTCGTCGGCGTTCGCGATCAGGCGCAGGTACGCGCACAGGTCCTTGATCTCGGCCTTGTCGAAGAACGACTGGCCGCCCGACAGCACGTATGGAATCCGCTCACGCCGCAGCACCTGCTCGAAGATCCGCGCCTGGAAGTTGCCGCGATACAGGATCGCGTAGTCGCGGAACTGCGTGCGCCGCTCGAACTTGTGCGCGGACAGCCGGAACACGACCGATTCGGCTTCGTGTTCCTCGTCGTTGCACGGCGTGACGGTGATCGAGTCGCCCATCCCGTGCTCGGACCACAGCTTCTTCTCGAACAGCTTCGGGTTGTTCGCGATCACGTTGTTCGCGGCGGTCAGGATCCGCACCGTCGACCGGTAGTTCTGCTCGAGCTTGATCACGTGCAGCTTCGGGAAATCCTTGCCGAGCTGCGCGAGGTTCTCGAGCGTCGCGCCACGCCAGCCGTAGATCGCCTGGTCGTCGTCGCCCACCGCCGTGAACGCGGCGCGCGGGCCGGCGAGCAGCTTCAGCAGCTCGTACTGGCACGCGTTGGTGTCCTGGTATTCGTCGATCAGCAGGTAGCGCAGCTTGTTCTGCCAGCGGTCGCGCACCTGCTCGTTCTTCGCGAACAGCTCGGCCGGCAGGCGGATCAGGTCGTCGAAGTCGACCGCCTGGTACGCGTGGAGCGTCGCGACGTAGTTGCGGTAAACCAGCGCAGCCTGGTGCTCGTCCTCGTTGGCCGCGATCGTCATCGCCTCGTCGGGCATGATCAGGCCGTTCTTCCACAGCGAGATCGTGCTCTGGATCTTGCGGATCAGGCCCTTGTCGGTGGTGCCGATCTGCTCCTGGATCATCCCGAAGCAGTCGTCCGAATCCATGATCGAGAACTGCGGCTTCAGGCCGACGTGCTCGGCCTCCTGACGCAGGATCTGTACGCCGAGCGAGTGGAACGTGCACACGGTGAGCTGGTTGACGGGCACCTTGCGGCCTTCCTTACCGGGCGTGGTGAGCGTCTTGCCCTCCAGCAGCTTCGACACGCGCTCGCGCATTTCGGCCGCGGCCTTGTTCGTGAACGTGACGGCCGCGATGTGGCGCGGTTCGAAACCTTTCGCTTCGATCAGGTGCGCGATCTTCTGCGTGATCACGCGGGTCTTGCCGCTGCCCGCGCCGGCGAGCACGAGGCAGGGACCGTCGAGGTAGCGCACCGCTTCGTTCTGAGCGGGGTTGAGGCCTGCGGACATGATGACGGATGATGTTGCGGTTGACGGCGGAACGCCGGGAGGATGCCGCGCGCGGCAGGCCTGGATTGCAGGCGGACATGCGGGGCAGGACGCGCATGTTAACACGTCGGCGGCGGCCGGCGGCTGACGATGCCGCCGGGTGGCGACGCGCAACACCGGCGGGCTTCGCGCCCCTTTTCCGGCACCCTTTTCCCGCGTCCTTTTCCCGCACCCTTTCCCCACGCGCTTTCCGTGCGCTGCCCGCGCCAGCGGACGCACGCCGAACATCCGAACAGGCAGCAAATCTCCCCTCTGTTTGATCCATCGTCGCGCGGCCCCCGGCGGCAACATACGCGAAACGTCGGCGAGTACGCGCCGCCGCCCCTTCATTCGCCGTCATCGACTTCCGCCGCCATGAATGACACCGTCATTGCCGCTCCCGTCTCCGAGGCCGAGCTGGCCCGCGCCGCCGCGCTTCACGCCGCCGGCTCGCTTCAGGACGCGGAGCAGGCCTACCGCCAGATCCTGCAAGCGCATCCCGAACACGCCGATTCGCACCTCCGCCTCGCGACGGTGCTCGAACAGCTCGACCGGCGCGACGCCGCGCTGCGGCACTTCCGGGCCGCGGTGGCGACCGAGCCGTCGCAGCGACGCTACTGGATCGCGTGCATCGACGCGCTGACGCGCGACAACCAGATGGATGCGGCGCGCGCGCTGGTCGCGCAGGCCCGCACGCACGGCATCGACGCGCTGTCGCTCGAACTCGCGGCGGCCGATGCGCCGTCGGCCTCCGCCGACGAGCTGGCGGCCGTGCTCTCCGAATTCATGAACACGCTCGCCGCGCTGCTCGACAAGCGGCAATTCGCGCAGGCCGAAGGCATCGCGACCCAGCTGACCGAATGGATGCCCGACGTCGGGCTCGGCTGGCGGGCGCTGGCCGTCACGCTGGTTCAGCAGGAGCGTCACGCGGAGGCGCTCGCGCCGATGCGCAAGGCCGCCGCGCTGATGCCCGACGACGCCGACACCCGGCAGGACCTCGCCGACCTCGAGGCGCACGTGATGCAATCCGCGCCGGCGCCGCAGCCCGTCGCGATGCCGCTGGTGCCGAACGCGACGCTCTGCACGACGCTGCCGGGCAGCCGTCAGTTCCGGCATTTCGCGGGCGGCCTGGTCGCCACGGTGCCGGTGCTGATCCCGACCTTCAACAATCCGACCTATACGCGCCGGATGGTGGCCCAGCTGAAGGCGCGCGGCCTGCGCAACATCGTGATCGTCGACAACGCGTCGAGTGCGCCGGACATGCTCGCGTTCCTGGAAAGCGTGCAGGACGACGTGACCGTCGTGCGCCTGGATCGCAACGCGGGCCCGCGCGACCTGTTCCTGTCGGACGCGAACTACGCGCGCCTGCCGGACCTCTTCTGCGTCACCGATCCGGACCTCGAACTGAACGACGCGCTGCCGCCCGAATTCCTGTTCGAACTGATCGACGCGACCGAAGCGTTCCAGACCGGCAAGGCCGGCTTCGCGCTCGACATCTCGCAACCGGAGCTGATGAAGGAAACGACGCTCTTCTGCGGCGACCGCCAATACACGACGCTCGAATGGGAGGCGAACTTCTGGCGCCACCAGATCGGCAGCACGGCGGGCGGCGACCCGATCTACAACGCGCCGATCGATACGACGTTCGCCGTCTACAACAAGCGCTACTTCCGCCGCGACTCGCATCTGTGCGGCGTCCGGTTCGCGGGCCGCTACACCTGCAAGCACGTGCCCTGGTACAAGGAGACCGGCCTGACGGACGCGGAGGAGCAGTACTACCGCGAACACCAGAAGTGGTCGAACTACCTGGCCTGACACACGGCGGCGGCGAGCGTCGGCGCATCGCCGCGCCCTGCGTGCACGCCGCCCTCTTCGCCCGACAACCCTGACACCCCGCGCCATGCTACCCAGAGTCAACCTCGTCAAGACCGACAACGCCGATTACCTGCTGTTCGCGACCCGGGACGCGATTTCGGCGAACCTCTATTACAACGGCTCCTGGGACGCATCGCTGCTGACCATCAGCCAGATGTTCTACGCGAACGAGGAGGCGCCGCTGGTCCTCGACATCGGCGCGAACCTCGGCGCCTATGCGGTGCCGATCGCCAAGAGCATCGCCGCGCAGGGCGGCATGGTCTACGCGTTCGAGCCGCAGCGCATCGTCTATTACCAGCTGTGCGGCAACGTGTTCCTGAACCGGCTCGAGAACGTGCACGCGTTCAACGTCGCGATCGGCAACCAGGACGGCATCATCCCGCTGCCCGCGATCGACTATTCGCGTTCGATCAACATCGGCGGCTTCTCTCTCGACGAGCAGTTCAACCTGCGCCGCAACTCGGTCGAGACCGTCGCGAGCCAGCAGCCGAGCGACGTGCCGATCGCCCGGCTCGACACGCTGAACTTCCCGAAGTCGCCGTCGCTGATCAAGATCGACGTCGAAGGCCTCGAACTCGACGTGCTGAAAGGCGGCACGGCCTTCCTCGAACGGCACGGCTTTCCGCCGCTGCTGCTCGAGGCCTGGAACCTCGAATGGTTCTCCGAAAAGCGCGCCGCGCTGCTCGACTACCTGAAGACGCTCGGCTACACGTGGTTCGCGATGGGCGACGAGCTCGTCGCGCAGCATCCGTCGTTCGCGCGGCAGGTCAGCTTCGAGACGGGCGCCGACGGCGTGATCCGGATGAACCGCACCCGCTGACGGTTCAAACCCGGCGCACCGTCACGCGCGCAGGCGCTGCCTGAGCGCGTCGGCGGCCTGGGCGGCCCACGCGGCGCACGCGGCCGCGCCGGGATGAAAGCCGTCCGCCGCCATCAGGTGCGGCTCGAGCGGCAGCGCGACGCGCAGGAACGTACAGCGCGATTGCGTCGCGGCCCACTCGGCGAGCGTCGCGTTGAGCCGCTTCGCGCGCAGGCCGAGATACCACGCGAGGGGCTGCGGCAGCGCCGGAAAGCGCTCGATCGGCGGCACCGCCGACAGGATCACGTGCGCGACCCCGAATCGCGCGGCGAGCAGCTCGACGAGCGCCGCCTGCGCGGCACGCCAGCGCGCCGGCGACACGCCGCCCGTCACGTCTCACGCCGAGCGACGTCACAGCCACATCGAACCGCTGCGCCGGCTCGGCGGCAAGCCAGTCGACGAGTTCCTCGGCGGTCAGCCCCGTGCGCGCCAGCAATTTCCAGCTTACGCGGTGCGATGCCGCAAGCACGCGGGCGAGCTGCCCCGACAGCGCGTCGCGCTGCGACGCGACACCGACGCCCGCGGCGGCCGAATCGCCCAACACCAGCACGCGCAGCGGCGGCCCGTCGCCGGCCGTGCCGTCGCGCGGACCGGCCGCCTCGGCGAGCCGCGGCGTGACGCGGCGCACGCGCCGCCCCTGCATCAGCAGCAACGGGCCCAGGGCGGCGGCGGCAAGCGGATATCCCATGGTTTCGATCCGGTAACGGGGCAAGCAGGCGACGCGGGACGCGCCGGAACGGCTCCATTGTGTCGGATTCGCGCGCCGGCGGGCGCGATCCCGCCATTCGGCCGAGGTCGCTCATGCGCCTGCGCACCGGCTCCCTGTCCGTTCGGCCAACGCCCGCTCGCGCGCGTGCCGCCGTGCCACAATAGCCGTCCGCGCGGCCGGTGGCCGCAGCGCTTTGCCCCCTCGTACGCAGCCAAGGATTGCCATGTCGTCATTGCTCAGGATTGGTTTGATGGGTTTCGGTTTCGCCGGCGCGACGTTCCACGCGCCCGTGATCGCCACGAGCGGCCGCACCGAGATCGCCGCGATCGCGACGGGCCAGCCCGACCGCGCGCGCGCCGCATACCCGGGCGCACGCATCGTCCCCGATCTCGACACGCTGCTCGGCCTCGACGACATCGACTGCGTGGTGATCGCCACGCCGAACGACACGCACTTCACGCTCGCCCGCCAGGTGCTCGAAGCCGGCCGCCACGTCGTCGTCGACAAGCCCGTCACGCTCACGGCCGACGAAGCGCTCGCGCTCGCGCGGCTCGCGAACGCGCGCAGCCGCCTGTTCGCGCCGTTCCACAACCGCCGCTGGGACGGCGACTTCCTCACCGTGCGGCGCATCGTCGAATCCCGCGAACTCGGGCGGCTCACGTATTTCGCGTCGCACTTCGACCGCTTCCGGCCGACCCCGCGCACGCGCTGGCGCGAGGAGCCCGCACGCGGCGGCGGCCTGCTGCTCGACCTCGGCCCGCACCTGATCGACCAGGCGCTCGCGCTGTTCGGGCTGCCGGAAACGGTCAGCGCCACGGTCAAGACGCGCCGCGACAACGGCACGGCGCCCGATTTCGTGCACCTGCTGCTCGGCTATCCGGACAAGGACGTCGCGCTGCACGCGAGCGCGCTGTCGGCGATCGAGCCCGCGCGCTTCACGCTGCACGGTACGCGCGGCAGCTACCAGAAGTTCGGGCTCGACACGCAGGAAGACCAGTTGAAGGCCGGCCTGACGCCGGACCACGTCGAGTTCGGCGGCGGCAACCCGCCCGGCGTGCTGCGCGTGCTCGACGGCGAAGTCGAGGTCGAGCGGCCGGTGCCGACGCTCGACGGCCAGTACGCGGAGTTCTACCGCGCGCTCGCCTCGTCGGTCCACGACGGCGCGCCGTTCCCGGTCACGCCGCAGGACGCCGTCGACGTGATGACGATCATCGAGCTCGCCGCGCAAAGCGAGCATGAAGGCCGCCGGGTACCGTTCGTGCGCCGCACCGTCTGACGGCCGCCGGCCGGGTCGATGCCGTCCCGGCCTCGGCCATCGCGTCGCGCCGCGCCGACCCCGGCAGCGGCAACGCGTCTGCCGCCGCGACGGCACGGTCCCGAACATTCCGTTACAAATGGTGCGGGAACGAAAGTCAGCGGTCGCCCGGTCTGATGCGTTTCTCAAAAAGTCGATCCGACACCAAACCGTCAGGAGAATGTGATGCAACGGTTGATTCGCGCAGCGGCATGCTGCGTCCTGGTTTCCTCGCTCGCGGCCTGTGTCGTGCAGCCGCAGCGGCCGGCCCGACAGGCGCCCCCGCCCCCGCCGCGGCCGAATCCGCAGGTCGTCGCGAACGATCGCCTGCTGGAGGTCCAGGGCCGGATCGACAACCTGCACCGCCGGATCGACGCGCGCGTCAACGGCGGCTACTACCCGCCGCCGTACGGCGCGCAGTTGCACCACCGGCTCGACGTGATCCGCCAGGAAGCGAGCGACATGTCGACCCAGCACAACGGCGGCCTGTCCGGCGACGAGCAGCGCGTGCTGAACCAGGAACTCGACACGGCCGCGCGCGCGATCGGCGAGTAAAACCGGCCATGCCGGCGTCCGCCGGCGCCGGCAAAAGCGGCGGCGTCCCTCACGCCGCCGCTTGTCGCGAAGCGACATTATTTTGCCCAAATTGACAATGCCGACCCGCTCGCGTACAGTCGCCCGCACGCGTCGGGAGAGCGTGTGACCGCGTAGCTTCGCAACGCCGGTCGCGCCGCCGAAGGGGCACACCCGCAAACTCTCAGGCAAAAGGACCGACCGCGTCGGGGATCCCGTCCGCGCTTCGCGCGGGCCGCACTCCCCGCACTCTGGAGAGCGGCAGTAGCCCGCTGCGCGATTGCAGCGCGGGCAGGCTGCCCACCGAAGGGGCGCGCGTTCGCCGGCTCGTGGCCGCGGCGCAATCTCTCAGGTATCGAGGACAGAGGGGCATGTATCGCATCGCTCGCAGGCACACGGCCGCGACGGTCGGCACATGGCCGTTCTGACCCGCGCGCAAGCGCCTTGCCTGAGGCCTCGATGACTGCACTGAATCAAACCCCGCTCAACGCCGCGCACCGCGCGCTCAATGCCCGCATGGTCGACTTCGGCGGCTGGGACATGCCCGTCAACTACGGCTCGCAGATCGAAGAACACGAAGCCGTGCGCACCGACGCCGGCATGTTCGACGTGTCGCACATGTGCGTCGTCGATTTCACCGGCAGCCGCGTGCGCGCGTTCTTCGAACACGCGATCGCCAACAACGTCGGCAAGCTCAAGACCCCCGGCAAGGCGCTCTACTCGTGCCTGCTCAATCCGCAGGGCGGCGTCGTCGACGACCTGATCGTCTATTACTTCACCGAAGACTTCTTCCGCGTCGTCGTCAACGCCGGCACGGCCGAGAAGGACATCGCGTGGTTCAACCAGCTCAACGAACAAGGCGGCTACGGCCTGACCATCGCGCCGCGCCGCGATTTCGCGATCGTCGCCGTTCAGGGCCCGAACGCCCGTGAAAAGGTCTGGACGACGGTGCCCGCCGCGCGTGCCGCGACCAGCGAACTGAAGCCGTTCAACGCCGCGCAGGTCGCCGGCACGCCGTTCGGCGATCTCACCATCGCGCGCACCGGCTACACCGGCGAAGACGGCTTCGAAGTGATCGTCCCGGCCGTGCACGTCGAAGCGCTGTGGGCCGCACTGCAGCAAAACGGCGTGCGCCCCTGCGGGCTCGGCGCGCGCGACACGCTGCGCCTCGAGGCCGGCATGAACCTGTACGGCCAGGACATGGACGACACCGTGTCCCCGCTCGACGCAGGCCTCGCGTGGACGGTCGACCTGTCGGCGCCGCGCGAGTTCGTCGGCCGCGCCGCGCTCGAGCGCGACGGCTCGCGCGCCGCGTTCGTCGGCCTGATCCTGCAGAAGGAAAACGGCAAGGCGGGCGGCGTGCTGCGCGCGCACCAGAAGGTCGTCACGCCGCACGGCGAAGGCGAGATCACGAGCGGTACGTTCTCGCCGTCGATGCAGGAATCGATCGCGTTCGCGCGCGTGCCGGCGGCCGTCCAGGTCGGCGACATCATTCATGTGCAGATTCGTGACAAGCAACTTCCCGCGCGCGTGGTAAAACTGCCGTTCGTGCGCAACGGCAAGGTCCTCGCTGCGTAACGACCGAGAGGCGACCGGGAGGCCGCCTCTCGGGAAGCCGGGAAATGGCGCCCGGCGCAACCACACCCCGGCGCGTCCCGGCGGCGCGCCAGCATAACGAACACACCCTTTTATCCAGGAGCATCCGATGAGCAACGTCCCGGCCGATCTGAAGTACACCGACGAACACGAGTGGATCCGCACCGAAGCCGACGGCACGCTGACGGTCGGCATCACCGATCACGCGCAGAGCACGCTCGGCGACATCGTCTTCCTCGAACTGCCGCAAGTCGGCAAGTCGGTGAACGCGGGCGACGCCGTCGGCGTCGTCGAATCGGTGAAGGCGGCATCCGACATCTACTCGCCGGTGTCCGGCGAGGTCGTCGCCATCAACGAAGAAGCCGCCGACTCGCCGGAAGAAGTGAACGGCGACGCATACGGCACGTGGCTCTTCAAGATCAAGCTCGCGGCCGGCGCCTCGACCGACAAGCTGATCGACGCCGACGCCTACAGCAAGCTGATCGACTAATTTTCCCTACCCGAACCGCGCGCGGCCGGCCAACCGGCCCGCGCGGGACCAGAGTCACGCCATGAAGCTCGAACACCCGGACCGCCTGATGAACCGCACGCCCCTCTCGCTCGCCGCGCTCGAAACGCACGACGCGTTCGCAGAACGCCACATCGGCCCCGATGCCGCCAGCCAGCAGGCCATGCTCGACACGCTCGGCTTCGCGTCGCGCGCCGCCCTGATCGACGCCGTGATCCCGGCCTCGATCCGCCGCGCCGAAACGCTGCCGCTCGGCCCGTTCGCGCAACCGAAGAGCGAGGCCGAAGCCCTCGCCGCGCTGCGCGCCCTCGCGGACAAGAACCAGGTGTTCCGCTCGTACATCGGTCAGGGTTACCACGACACGCACACGCCGGCCGTGATCCTGCGCAACGTGCTCGAAAACCCGGCGTGGTACACGGCCTACACGCCGTACCAGCCCGAAATTTCCCAGGGTCGCCTCGAGGCGCTCCTGAACTTCCAGCAGATGGTCGCCGACCTCACGGGCCTCGCGATCTCGAACGCGTCGCTGCTCGATGAAGCAACGGCCGCGGCCGAAGCGATGACGCTGCTGCAGCGCACCGGCAAGCCGGCGTCGAACGTGTTCTACGTCGCCGACGACGTGCTGCCGCAAACCCTCGAAGTAATCCGCACGCGCGCGCTGCCGATCGGCATCGAGGTCAAGACGGGCCCGGCGGCCGACGCCGCGCAGGCCAACGCGTTCGGCGTGCTGCTCCAGTACCCGGGCGTGAACGGCGACGTGCGCGACTACCGCGCGCTCACCGAAGCAATCCACGCGGCGGGCGGCCATGTCGTCGTCGCGGCCGACCTGCTCGCGCTGACCGTGCTGACGCCGCCCGGCGAATGGGGCGCGGACGTCGCGGTCGGCAACACGCAGCGCTTCGGCGTGCCGATGGGCTTCGGCGGCCCGCACGCCGCCTACATGGCCGTGCGTGACGAATTCAAGCGCCAGATGCCGGGCCGCCTCGTCGGCGTGACCGTCGACGCGCAGGGCAAGCCCGCGCTGCGTCTCGCGCTGCAGACCCGCGAACAGCACATCCGCCGCGAGAAGGCGACGTCGAACGTGTGTACCGCGCAGGCGCTGCTCGCGATCATGGCGAGCATGTACGCGGTCTACCACGGCCCGCACGGCCTGAAGACGATCGCGCTGCGCGTGAACCGCATCGCGGCGCTGTTCGCCGCCGGCGTGAAGCAGCTCGGCTTCGCGACCGTCAACGACACGTTCTTCGACACGCTGACGATCGACACCGGCGCGCGCACCGCGCAGGTCCATGAATTCGCGAAGGCCAAGCGCATCAACCTGCGCCGCGTGAGCGACACGCAAGTCGGCGTGTCGGTCGACGAAACGACGACCCGCGACGACCTCGCCGATCTCCTCGCCGTGTTCGCGCAGGCCGCGGGCGGCACCGCGCCGGGCGTCGACGCGCTGGACGCGGGCCTCGCCGGCGTCGCCGCGCTGCCGGCCGGCCTCGAACGCACGAGCGCCTACCTGACGCACCACGTGTTCAACCGCCACCATTCCGAAACCGAAATGCTGCGCTACCTGCGCAGCCTGTCGGACAAGGATCTCGCGCTCGACCGCTCGATGATCCCGCTCGGCTCGTGCACGATGAAGCTGAACGCGACGTCGGAAATGCTGCCGGTCACGTGGCCCGAATTCGGCCGGATCCACCCGTTCGCGCCGGCCGAGCAGACCGTCGGCTACCGCGAGATGATCGACCAGCTCGAGCAGATGCTCGTCGCGGCCACCGGCTACGCGGCCGTGTCGCTGCAGCCGAACGCCGGCTCGCAGGGCGAATACGCGGGCCTGCTGATCATCCACGCGTATCACGCGTCGCGCGGCGAAGCGCATCGCGACGTGTGCCTGATCCCGGCATCCGCGCACGGCACGAACCCGGCGTCCGCGCACATGGCCGGCATGAAGGTCGTGGTCGTCGCCTGCGACGCGCAGGGCAACGTCGACATCGCCGACCTGAAGGCGAAGGCCGAGCAGCACGCGAACGACCTCGCGGCGATCATGATCACGTATCCGTCGACGCACGGCGTGTTCGAGCAGAACGTCCGCGAAATCTGCGAGATCGTGCACGCGCACGGCGGCCAGGTGTACGTCGACGGCGCGAACATGAACGCGATGGTCGGCCTGACCGCGCCGGGCCAGTTCGGCGGCGACGTGTCGCACCTGAACCTGCACAAGACCTTCTGCATCCCGCACGGCGGCGGCGGCCCGGGCGTCGGCCCGGTCGCGGTCGGCGCGCACCTCGCGAAATTCCTGCCGAACCAGCGTTCGACCGGCTACGCGCGCGCGGAAGACGGCATCGGCGCGGTGTCGGCCGCACCGTACGGCTCGGCGTCGATCTTGCCGATCTCGTGGATGTACATCGCGATGATGGGCGCGAAGAACCTGACCGCCGCCACCGAAACCGCGATCCTCAACGCGAACTACATCGCGAAGCGCCTCGCGCCGCACTACCCGGTGCTGTATTCGGGCCCGGGCGGGCTGGTCGCGCACGAGTGCATTCTCGACCTGCGTCCGCTCAAGGAAACCAGCGGCATCAGCGTCGACGACGTCGCGAAGCGCCTGATGGACTACGGCTTCCACGCGCCGACGATGAGCTTCCCGGTGCCGGGCACGCTGATGGTCGAGCCGACCGAATCGGAATCGCAGGAAGAACTCGACCGCTTCATCGCCGCGATGATCGCGATCCGCGATGAGATCCGTGCGGTCGAGGAAGGCCGCGCCGATCGCGAGGACAACCCGCTGCGTCACGCGCCGCACACGGCAGCCGTCGTCACCGCGAACGAATGGCCGCACGCGTACTCGCGCGAGCAGGCCGCGTACCCGGTCGCATCGCTCGGCACGAACAAGTACTGGCCGCCCGTCGGCCGTGCGGACAACGCCTACGGCGACCGCAACCTGTTCTGCTCGTGCGTGCCGATGTCGGAATACGCATAACGCCCGCGCGCACCGGAGTCCGGCCGTGACGACACCGCACGCAACCGCCGGTTGCGTGCGGTTTTTGCGTCCTCCGCCAGGCCGATCGATTCACGCTCGCCCCCCAATCCGGCTAACATCACACGCGATCCAGCCAATCAAGGAGTTCCGCATGGTGCGTCCGATGTTTCCGGGCCATGGTGCAACGCAGGAGCGGCCGCGCACGCGCCGCTTCGTGCCGCTGCTCGTCGCGTCGCTGTCGTTTGCCGCCGCCGGCCTCGGCACGGCGGGCAGCGCGCGCGCGGCGATGAATTTCTGCGCGGCGCCCGCGTTGCAGGCGAGCGAGACGACGCAGGCCGAGCCAGGCGTGCAGGCGCTGATCCGCAGCGTCGACGCACGTATCGGCGAGCAGCCGAAGGCGTTGCCGCGCGTGCACACCGAAGGCACGCTGCCGCACGAAGGCATCTACGACCAGAGCGCCGACGCGCTCAAGGACATGGAGCTGATGCGCGACGCCGCGCTCGCGTGGCGCGTGACCAATGCGCCGCGTTACCTGCAGCTCGTCGACCGCTTCCTGTCCGCGTGGGTGTCGACCTACCAGCCGAGCTTCAACCCGATCGACGAGACGCGCTTCGACAGCCTGATCGTCGCGTACGACATGACGGCGAGCGCGCTGCCGGTCAAGACGCGCAACGCGACGGCGGCGTTCATCGCGAAGCTGGGCGCCGGTTACGTCGCGCAGATCGACGCGCAGAAGCGCCCGCTCGCCGGCACCTGGCGCAACAACTGGCAAAGCCACCGGATCAAGCTGATTGCGCTGTCCGCGTTCACGCTCGGCGACCGCAAGATGATGAACGCCGCGCAGCGGCTGTTCGTCGAGCATCTCGCCGACAACATCGGCCCGGACGGCAAGACCTGGGATTTCGAGGAACGCGACGCGCTGCACTACGCGGTGTACGACCTCCAGCCGCTGGTGACGGCCGCGCTCGCCGCGCGCCGCTTCAACCGCAACTGGCTGCGCGAGCGCGGCGCGAACGGCGCGACGCTCGCGGCCGCGCTCGACTGGCTCGTGCCGTACGCGCTCGGCGAGAAGACGCACGAGGAATTCGTGAATTCGCCGGTGCCGTTCGACGCGAAGCGCCGCGAAGCCGGCTTGCCGGGCTACACGGGGCAGTGGGACCCGAAAAACGCCACTGAACTCTTTCATCTGGCCGCGCGGCTCGACGGGCGTTATGCCCGCGTCGCGCGGCAGCTTTCCCCCAATCCGCCCGCATGGCTCGCCGCGTGCCTGCCGTTGCAGGCGCGTTAGCACTATTCTCAAAGCAAGGCAGGAATCCAAATGGCAGTCAGCGTGTTTGACCTCTTCAAGATCGGCATCGGCCCGTCCAGTTCGCATACGGTCGGACCGATGCGCGCGGCGCTGATGTTCGTCCAGGGCCTCGAGCGCGACGGGCTGCTCGACGCGACGGCCAACGTGAAGGTCGAGCTGTACGGCTCGCTCGGCGCCACCGGCAAGGGCCACGGCACCGATCGCGGCGTGATGCTCGGTCTGCTCGGCGACGCGCCCGACACCGTCGACCCCGACACGATCGACGCGCGTCTGGAGGACGTCCGCAAGTCGAAGAAGCTCGCGCTGCTCGGCACGCATCCGGTGCCGTTCGTGCTGAAGGAGAACATCGCGTTCTACCGCCAGGCGCTGCCCGAGCACCCGAACGGCATGAAGCTGCGCGCGTCCGACGCGAACGGCGCGGTGCTGGTCGAGCGCACTTACTTGTCGGTCGGCGGCGGCTTCGTCGTGACGGCCGGCGCGCCGAACACGAAGGTGCTGAGCGCGGCCGAGCAGATGACGCATCCGTTCCGCACCGGCGCCGAGCTGCTCGCGCTTGCCGAGTCGACCGGCAAGTCGATCGCGCAGCTGATGTGGGAAAACGAGCGCGCGTGGCACACCGAGGAAGAGACGCGCGACGGGCTGCTGAAGATCTGGGCCGTGATGCAGTCGTGCGTGTCGCGCGGCTGTGGGATCGGCAACCCGGAAGCCGACGGCAACCTGCCCGGCCCGTTCCAGGTCAAGCGCCGCGCGCCGCAGCTGTACCGCACGCTGACGGGCAGCCCGGAGCGTGCGCTGCAGGATCCGCTGTCGATGATCGACTGGATCAACCTGTACGCGATCGCGGTCAACGAGGAAAACGCCGCCGGCGGCCGCGTCGTCACCGCGCCGACCAACGGCGCGGCCGGCATCATCCCCGCCGTGCTGCACTACTACACGCGCTTCACGCCGGGCGCGAACGAGCAGGGCGTGATCGACTTCCTGCTGACGGCCGCCGCGATCGGCATTCTGTACAAGCTCAACGCGTCGATCTCCGGTGCGGAAGTCGGCTGCCAGGGCGAAGTGGGCGTCGCATGCTCGATGGCGGCCGGCGCGCTCGCGGCCGTGCTCGGCGGCACGCCGCAGCAGGTCGAGAACGCGGCCGAGATCGGGATGGAGCACAACCTCGGCCTCACCTGCGACCCCGTCGGCGGGATGGTGCAGATCCCGTGCATCGAGCGCAACGCGATGGCATCGGTGAAGGCCGTCAACGCGGCGCGCATGGCGCTGCGCGGCGACGGCTCGCATTACGTGTCGCTCGACTCGGTGATCAAGACGATGCGCGAGACGGGCGCCGACATGAAGACGAAGTACAAGGAAACGTCGCGCGGCGGCCTGGCGGTGAATATCGTCGAATGCTGATGCGGTGACGGCGGGCGGGCGCACGCGCCGAGGCGCGCCACCGCCCCGCTCGTTCCGACACTTTTCACCGGCCGGCGCACCGACACCCCGCCGACAGGCGTAAGCTGTAGCTCCCGCTACCCAGGGAGACGGCAGCCCATGTCGCATTCCAAGGATCTCGAGCCGCGCGCCACCTCCGGCGCGCGACTGCTCGTCGATGCGTTGCTCGCCAATCACGTCGAACGCGTGTTCTGCGTGCCGGGCGAGAGCTTCCTCGCCGTACTCGATGCGCTGGCGGACGACACCGCGCGCATCCAGACGGTCGTCTGCCGCCACGAGGCGGCCGCCGCGAACATGGCGGAGGCGGTCGGCAAGCTGACCGGCCGTCCCGGCATCGCGTTCGTCACGCGCGGGCCCGGCGCGACCCACGCGTCGATCGGCGTGCACACCGCGTTCCAGGACTCGACGCCGATGATCCTGTTCGTCGGCCAGTGCGCGCGCGAGCACCTCGACCGCGAAGCCTTCCAGGAAATCGACTACCGCCGGATGTTCGGCCAGATGGCGAAATGGGTCGCGCAGATCGACGACCCACGCCGCATTCCCGAATACCTGAGCCACGCATTTCACGTCGCGACGTCCGGCCGGCCCGGTCCGGTCGTGCTCGCGCTGCCCGAGGACGTGCTGTCCGAAGCCTGCGCGCCGCAGCCCGTCGTGCCGGCCGCGAAGCGCGTCGCGGCGTCGCCGTCGGCCGCGCAGATCGACGAGCTGCGCGAACGGCTCGCGCGCGCCGAGCGGCCGTTCGCGATCGTCGGCGGCAGCGGCTGGACACCCGACGCATGCGCGAACCTGCGCACCTTCGTCGAGCGCTGGCAACTGCCGGTCGCATGCGCGTTCCGCTTCCAGGACACCTTCGACAACGCGCACCCGAACTACGCGGGCGACGTCGGTCTCGGGATCAATCCCGCGCTCGGCAAGCGGATCCGCGACGCCGACCTGCTGCTGGTGCTCGGCCCGCGCCTGGGCGAAGCGACGACCGGCGGCTACACGCTGCTCGACATCCCGAAGACGCGCCAGACGCTGATCCACGTGCATCAGGGCGCGGACGAACTCGGCCGCGTGTATGCGGCCGATCTGCCGATCGTGTCGGGGATGCCGGAGATCGCGGCGCCGCTCGCCGCGCTCGAACCGCCGGCGCACCCCGCGTGGGCCGGCACGGCCGCCGACGCGCACCGTGCATACCGCGAATGGCATGCGCCGCTGCCGATGCCCGGCGACGTCCAGCTCGGCGACGTGATGGTGCAGCTGCGCGAGCGCCTGCCGCACGACGCGATCCTGACCAACGGCGCCGGCAACTACGCGATCTGGCTGCATCGCCACTTCGCGTACCGGCACTTCCGCTCGCAGCTCGCGCCGACCAGCGGCGCGATGGGCTACGGACTGCCCGCCGCGCTCGCCGCGAAGTCGCTGTATCCGTCGCGCGCCGTCGTCGCGCTCGCCGGCGACGGCTGCTTCATGATGGCCGGCAACGAACTCGCGACCGCGATGCAGTACGGGCTGAACATCGTCGCAATCGTCGTCAACAACGGGCATTTCGGCACGATCCGCATGCATCAGGAGCGCAACTATCCGGGCCGCGTGCACGGCACCGGGCTCACGAATCCCGATTTCGCCGCGTATGCGCGCGCGTTCGGCGCGCATGGCGAGACGGTCGAGCGCACCGCCGACTTCGCGCCCGCGCTGGAGCGCGCACTGACCTGCGGGCTGCCGGCGCTGATCGAGATCCGCATCCCGCAGGACGCCAGCACGCCGGCCGCGACGCTCGAGCAGATCCGCGAACAGGGCCGCCGCGCGCGCGGCGCATGACCGTGGAACGGCGCACCGCCGCGGCCGGCCTCGCGCTGTCGCGCGACGACGCGCTCGCCCACCCCGGCACGCTGCTCGCGCCCGACGGCACGCTCGTCGCGCCGTACGACCTCGAGCACGGCGGCGGCCCCGCGGAGGATCACGTGCCGGCCGCGCCGGCGCTCGGCCTGCTGCACGCCGCGCACCAGCCGTTCCGGCTCGACTTCGACCGCATGACGGACGTGCACGTGATCAACGGAATGGGCGTCACGCTCGGCGACTCGGTGATCGGGCTGACCGCGCTCGCCGCGCTGCGCGCGATGCATCCCGGCCTGCGCTTCACGCTGTTCCGGCCGGCCCGCGCGCCGCGCTACGTCGACGCGCTGTATGCGCTCGCGGCCGACGTCGTCGCGCCGTCGCGTGCGCTGCCGTGCGCCGCCGATGCGCTGCCCGCGCACGCGCCGCGCATCGATCTCGGCAATCACCTGTATTGGCCCGCGTTCGCACGGCAGCCGATGATCGACTTCTTCCTGGACGCGCTCGGCGCGGATCCGGCCACGGTGCCGCCCGCCGCGAAGCGCAACCGCTGGCTCGCGCGGCTGCGGCTACCCGCGTTGCCGGCCGAATGGCCGCGGCCATACGTGCTGTTCTGCCCGACCGCGAGCACCGCGGTGCGCAGCGTGCCGCCGGCGCTGCACGCGACGTTCGTCGAGCGACTCGCGCAGCGTTACGGGCTGCCGGTGGTCGGCTTCGGCCCGGTCGCGCATCCCGCTTACGTCGACGTGAGCCGCGACGCGGCCGACACCGCGCGCTTCATTGCCTGGGTCAAGGGGGCAAGCGTGCTGTTCGCGCCCGATACGTCCGCGCTGCATCTCGCCGACGGCTTCGACGTGCCGACGCTCGGCTGTTTCACGACGATCGGGCCGGCGCTGCGCGTGCGCGACTATCCGCGCTGCGTGCCGGTCGCGCTCGACGTGCCGGCCGAATTGCACGGGCTGCATCGCAGCGAGCGACCGGACGATCTCGCGGCGGTCGAAGCCGCATACCGGGCGATCGACTGGGATGCCGTGCCGTGGCCTGCGCCGCGCGACGCGGCGGCTACGTCCGGATAGAAAAACGAAAATCGCCCGAAGGATCGGGCGTGCAGCGGCAGCCATGCGCCGCCGCCCGACTCATCCCGCCGCCACCGTCACCGCGCGCTCGCGCAGCGTCTCCGACGGCCGCTTGCCGAACAGCCGCCGATAGTCGGTCGCGAACTGGCTCAGGTGCCAGAAGCCCCACGCCTCCGCGACGTCCTGCACCGAGCCGGCCGCCCGCCCGCACAGGTCGCGCCGCGCGCCGTTCAGCCGCAGCGTGCGCAGGTAGGTCGCGGGCGCCATGCCGAGCACGTCCTGGAAGCAGTACTGCAGCGTGCGCCGGCTCACGTGCAGTTGCTCGCACAGCTCGGGCACGCCGACCGGGCGCGTGCGGTGCGCGAGCACGTACTCGCGCGCCTGCTCGACGATCCAGCGCCGTGTCGACGGTGCGCCGCCGACGCCGTCGTCCGCGGGCTGCGCGCACGCATCGAACAGCGCGGCCAGCACCTCGGCCTGCAGGTCGTCGCGCTGCGCGTCGGGCAGCGGCCCGCCCACGGCCGCCGCACCGTCGAGCCGGCGGCCGAGCAGCGCGCACAGGCGCGCGAGCCGCGTATCGCCGACCTGGATCACGCGCTGCGTGAACAGCCGCTCGTCGAGCGCGCGGTGTTCGACTTCCTCCGCGTAGCGGCGCAGCACGTCGCCGCGCACGACCACGCCGTAGATCGAGAACTGCGCGGGCGTCAGCAATTCGAATTCGACGTTGCCGGGCCGGAACGCGAGCGCACCGGGCCCGATGCGGCACGCATCGACGCGCGCGGTGCCGTCGCTGACCAGCGGGATGCCGAACCAGTACGCGTCGCCGCGCACCTCGCATGCCTGGCGCAGCAGGTGGCTGGTCGATTCGCGAAACAGCTTCATCGTGTCGAGCGGCAGCTCGGTCAGCGTGCCGACGAAGCGGCCGGCCGCGAGCTGGTCGTAAGTCTGCCGCCAGCCGATCAGGTTGCGCGCCTGCTCGTCGGCGTCGTGCGCGACGCTGACCACGGCCTGGCCGGCGAGCGCGTCGTCACCCTGCGCGCTGCACCGCGTGTCCTCGGCCGTCGGCTCGGCCATGCACTCCACTCGTTGACCCATCGTGTTCTCCTCACCTGCCCGGAACTGCGTCCAACACGCAAGTCCCGTGCCGAACCGCGCGGTCCGGCGACAAGCCCGTCATTGCACGCCGTGCGGCCGCCGCGCGCCATGAGGGCGCACCCGGAGGCGGCACGCCACGCACCGCGCGGGTGCGGCATGCGCGCCGCGCGCGGCCCGGCGACGCGCTACGCGCCCGGCCGCAACCGCACGACCCGCGTGCCGCAATTGCCGTACGCCTGCGCGACCGCCAGCTCGACGATCGGGCCGCCGGCCGGCCAGGGCGCGGCATCCGCCGCCGGCAGATCGGCGCGCAACGTCGCGCGGCCGTTGATCCGATAGCGGATGCCGCGCACGAAATCGACGAACAACAGCCCGATGCCGCTGCCGTCGCACGCGCGCGCATCGATCCGATCGCCGTCGCCGTGCGTCGGCAGCGCGAAGCGCAGCGTCTTCGTGTCGATCACGCGCACGACCGGCCACAGGTCGCCGTTCGCGTCGCGCATGCCCTGCACGATGTCGCAGGTCACGCGCGCCGGGCCGCCGCACGTCGTGCCGACGAACATGAACGGCTGCGATTCGACGAACTGGCGCACGCCGATGCTCAGCCGCGCCGTGACGACGTCGCTCATCCGCTCGGCTTCGTCGGCGACGCCGAACCGGTGCTGCGCGTCGAGCTCGCCCGCGTGGAACACCGGGTGACGCGGATAGGATCGGGGCGGTTCTGCCATGCTGGTTTCCGTCGGGCCCATCGATGGATGCGCGATGCGGGCGCGAACGCGCGACGGCCGGTGCCGCGCAGCCGACGCCGCGTATCGAATGACGAAAGGCGAAAAACGGCGAAGTGCCGGACGATCGCCCGGACCGTCGAACGTTGCACGGCGATCCGGCGTCGGACGACACGCCGCCGTCCAACACCGGCCACCGCACCGGGCAGCATTGCGCCGCCGCCCGGCCCGCACTTCGCCTCCCCACGCCGGCGATCAGAAGAACCCGAGCGCCTCGGCCTGGTAGCTGACCAGCAGGCACTTCGTCTGCTGATAGTTCGACAGCGCCATCTTGTGCGTCTCGCGGCCGATACCCGACTGCTTGTAGCCGCCGAACGCCGCATGCGCGGGGTACAGGTGGTAGCAGTTGGTCCACACGCGGCCGGCCTCGATCTCGCGGCCCATGCGGTATGCGCGCGTGCCGTTGCGCGTCCACACGCCCGCGCCGAGCCCGTAGAACGTGTCGTTCGCGAGTTCGATCGCTTCCTGCTCGTCCTTGAACGTCATCACCGACGCGACCGGCCCGAAGATCTCTTCCTGGAACACGCGCATCTTGTTGTTGCCGAGCAGCATCGTCGGCTTCACGTAGTAGCCCGTGCCGAGGTCGGCGGCCGGTGCCGTGCGCTCGCCGCCCGTCAGGCATTGCGCGCCTTCGTCGCGGCCGATGTCGATGTACGACAGGATCTTGTCGAGCTGCTGCTGCGACGCCTGCGCGCCGATCATCGTCTGCAGGTCGAGCGGGTGGCCGGCCTTGATGCGCTCGACGCGCGCGACGGCCTTCTCGATGAAGCGTTCGTAGATCGATTCCTGGATCAGGATCCGCGACGGGCACGTGCACACCTCGCCCTGGTTCAGCGCGAACATCGCGAGCCCTTCGAGCGCCTTGTCGAGGAACGCGTCGTCCTGGTCGAGCACGTCGGCGAAGAAGATGTTCGGGCTCTTGCCGCCCAGTTCGACCGTCGACGGGATCAGGCTCTCGGCCGCGGTGCGCAGGATGTGCTTGCCGACCGGCGTCGAGCCGGTGAACGCGATCTTCGCGATGCGCTTGCTGGTCGCGAGCGCCTCGCCCGCTTCCTTGCCGAAGCCGTTGACGATGTTGATCGTGCCGGCCGGGAACAGGTCGCCGATCAGCTCCATCAGCACCAGCACCGACGCGGGCGTCTGCTCGGCCGGCTTCATCACGACGCAGCAGCCGGCCGCGAGCGCCGGCGCGAGCTTCCATGCGGCCATCAGCAGCGGGAAGTTCCACGGGATGATCTGGCCGACGACGCCGAGCGGCTCGTGGAAGTGATACGCGACGGTGTTGTCGTCGATCTCGGAAATGCCGCCTTCCTGCGCGCGGATGCAGCCCGCGAAATAGCGGAAGTGGTCGATCGCGAGCGGCAGGTCGGCCGCCATCGTCTCGCGCAGCGGCTTGCCGTTGTCGATCGTCTCGGCCACCGCGAGCAGCTTCAGGTTCTTTTCCATCCGGTCGGCGGCGGCGAGCAGCAGGTTCGCGCGCTCGGCGACCGACGTCTTGCCCCACTTGCGGCGCGCGGCGTGCGCGGCATCGAGCGCGACCTCGATGTCGTCGGCGCCGGAGCGCGGCACGCGGCAGAACGGCTTGCCGTTGATCGGCGACACGTTCTCGAAATACTCGCCCTTCACCGGCGCAACCCACTTGCCGCCGATGTAGTTGTCGTACTGCTGACGATACGGATATTCGACGTCGAGGCCCAGTTGTTTCAGGTCAAACGGGTTCATACATGTCTCCTGTTCATCGTGCTTGTGTGAATGCAGCGCCGGTTGGATCGCGCTGCACGGTTTACGCAACATGCGTGCCAAACCGGCCGAAAACGGAACAGGAGCGGTGCGTCCGGCCGCCCGCCGCGGGCGGTGCCGGCGCACGGAAAACGAGTGTGCCGAATCTGAACACCGCGACGGCACAGGCGGCGCGGCGGGTGTTCTGATTTTCCACAGCGCGCCCGCGCACGCGTCGCCGCGCGCCCCGCGCGCAGCGTGGCATGTCGCTTGCGTGCGGAACGCGGATCCGCACGCACCGGCCACGCGCCGCCCGAACCATGAACGACCCGCGCCCCCTCGGCGACGATGCCGTCGCGTTCATCCACGAACAGGCTTTCCTGATCGTCGCGACCGCGAACGCGGCGGGCGACGGCGACTGCTCGTATCGCGGCCGGCAGCCGCGCGCGGACGGTTCGTTCGCCCCGCTCGTCGACCTGCCCGATCGCCGTACGCTCGTGCTGCCCGATTTCGCGGGCAACAACCTGTTCAACACGATCGGCAACCTGCTCGTGAATCCGGCGATCGCGCTGCTGTTCGTCGATTTCGTCCGGCAGACGACGTGGCTCGTGCAAGGGCGCGCGGCGATCGACGAAGATGCCGGCAGTCGCGCGCACCTGTGGCCCGATGCGCTGCGCTATGTGGTCGTCGAGGTGGAAAGCGCGCACGCGCGGGCCGATGCGGGGTTGCCGCCGCTCGTGCTGGGGTGAGGCGCGGCGCCATGTCGTCGTCGACCTGCGCGCCCCCGGCGACGCCCCGCTCACCGCCCGCTTGCCTCCGCGCAAGCCGGCTCGGTTCGGCCGCGCGCCGGCGCGTCGCGATGCGCATGTTCACCGTCGTCGCCGCGCGCTTCCGTCGCCCCGGGCCGTGCACCCAGAAACGCGAACACCACCACCGCACACAGCACCGTGACGACCGCGAGCCCGATCAGCAACCGGTCGAACGCGTGCGTATAGCTCGCGAGCAGCGCCGTACGCCCGACACCCGGCAACACGGCCGCCGCGCCGGCGAGATCGCCGGTGGCGAGCCGCGCGGCCGCGCGCAACGCCGCGTCGGACGCGCCCGACGCCTGCCGCAAATCGGCGTGCGCGAGCGTCGCCAGCACCGCGCCGGCGATCGCGAGCGCGATCCCCTCGCCCGCCACGCGCGTCGTGCTGAAAATTCCGGTCGCCATCCCCGCGCGCTCCTTCGGCACGACGCTGACCGACAGCCCGTCCATCAGCCCCCACGGCATGCCGGCCCCGACGCCGATCGCGAGCATCGGCGCGATCGCCGCCGGCCCCGCGCCGCTGCGCAGCGCGACGTCCAGCCACACGAGGCCCGCCGCCGCGAGCAGGAGCCCGAGCCCCGAGATCACGCCGGCCGACAGCCAGCGCGTGAGCGTCGCTGCGACGAGCGGCACGACCAGCATCGGCGCGGAGATCGCGAGCATCAGCCAGCCCGCGCCGATTTCGCTGAAGCCGTCGATGCCGATGAAGCGCAGCGGCAGCACGACGAGCAGCACGATGTAGCAGCAGCAGGTCGACACCGGCAGCACCTGCACGCCGACGAAGCGCGGAATCCGGAACAGCGACAGGTCGAGCATCGGCCGCGCGACGCGCGTCTCGATCGCGACGAACGCGCACGCGCCCAGCGCCGCGGCCGCCAGCAGCGCGACGACGAGCGGATGCGTCCAGCCGCGCGCGGGCGCCTCGATCACGCCGAACGTGAACAGCGTGAGCGCGGCGGTGAACGCGGCCGTGCCGGGCCAGTCGAGCCCGGTCGCGTGCGGATCGCGCGACTCGTGCATGCGCGGCAGCCCGAACGCGAGCGACACCGCGCCTGCCGCCGCGCCCGTGACGAAGATCGCGCGCCAGCCGAAGTGCGCGATCAGGCCACCGGCGAGCACGGGCCCGAACGCAAGCCCGATCCCGAACGTCGTGCCGAGCAGGCTGAACGCGCGCGTGCGCGCCGCGCCGTCGAACTCCTGCGCGAGCGCGGCCGTGCCGCCCGCGAGCGCCGCGGCCGCCGCGAGCCCCTGCGCGGCGCGCAGCAGGTCGACGGCGAGCATCGACGGCGCGAACGCGAGCGCCACCGACATCAGCGTGAAGCCGCCGACGCCGATCGCGAACACGCGCTTGCGGCCGAACTGGTCGGCCAGCGCGCCCGCCGCCATCAGGAAACTGCCGAACGCGAGCATGAACGCGTTGGTGATCCAGTTCATCGCGACCGGGCCGCCGTGCAGGTCGCGGCCGATCGCGGGTGTCGCGACCGCGCCGCCCGAAAACGACAGCGGCAGCGCGACCGCCGCCATGCAGACGGCGGCCAGCACCCACGCGCGCCGGCGCGCCGACGTGGCTGTAGCGGCTGAAAACGGGTGATCCATCATCGCTCCTCGAAAAGCCGGCGCGGATGCGCCTCAAGCGCGATCAAGGATAATTTCGATTCAATCGTCGAAAAACAACGTGAAGTTCCGCATATAGCGGACTAAAATTCTTCAATTCACCGATTCGCGCCCGCGCGCCCGCCTACGTCGATGGAAAACCTGAACGGCATCGCCGCCTTCGTCCGCACTGCCGAAGCGCTCAGCTTCGTCGCGGCCGGCCGCGCGCTCGGCATCTCGGCCTCCGCCGTCGGCAAGACGATCGCGCGGCTCGAGCAGTCGCTCGGCGTGCGCCTGTTCAACCGCACGACGCGGCGCGTCACGCTGACCGACGAAGGGCGCCATTTCTACGAACGCTGCCAGCGGATCCTCGAGGATTTTCGTGATGCGGAGGCGACGGTGACGGCCTCCGCGCAGCGCCCGCGCGGCAAGTTGCGCGTGAGCCTGCCGGTGATCGGCTACCGCTTCCTGCTGCCGGTGCTGCCCGAATTCAGGCAGCGCTATCCGGACGTCGAGCTCGACCTGGATTTCAACGACCGGATGGTCGATGTCGTCGAAGGCGGCTTCGACGCGGTGATCCGCAGCGGCCCGCTGTCGGATTCGAGCCTGATGTCGCGGCGGCTCGGCCCGTTCGCGTTCGTGCTGTGCGCGACGCCCGCGTATCTCGCGCGGGCCGGCCTGCCGCGGGCGCCGCACGATCTCGAAACGCACGATTGCGTGCGCTACTGTTTCCCGACCACCGGCAAGCTGCAGGACTGGGCGCTCTCCGCCGACGACGGCACGCCGCTGAAGCTGCGCACCGCGATGACCTGCAACAACATGGAGGCGCTGCGCGGCGCGGTGATGGCGGGGCTCGGCATCGGCTACATGCCCGACTTCCTCGCGCGCGACGCGCTGGACACCGGCGCGCTCGTTACCGTGCTCGACGACTACCGGATCGCGCCGGGGCAGTTCTCGATCGTGTGGCCGTCGAGCCGGCAGTTGTCGCCGAAGCTGCGCGTGTTCGTCGATTTCCTGTGCGAGCGGTTGTTCAAGTAGACGGAGCGCCCCGTCACACCGCGCCGATCCGCTCCGCTTCCGCCTGCGGCAACAACGCATCGCTGTCGTCCTTCAGGCCGACGCCCGTCAGCTTGAGCCTGCGCGCATGCGTCATCAGGTAATGCAGCTTGTGCGCGGCGGCGGCATGCGGCAGCCCTTCGGGCCGCACGTTCGAGATGCAGTTGCGCAGCGCGTCGTGGCAGCCGACCTTCGGCGCCCAGGTCAGGTACACGCCGAGGCTGTCCGGCGAACTGAGCCCCGGCCGTTCGCCGATCAGCATCGCGACGACCTGCGCGCGCAGCAGCTCGCCGATCTCGTCGCCGAGCGCGACGCGCGCCTGCGTCGCGACCACCACCGGGCCGACCCGCCAGCCGTCCGCGTCGAGCCGCGGCCGCATCGCCTGCAGCAACGGCAGCGCCTGCTTCGCGGCCGCGAAGGCCGACAGCCCGTCGCCCACCACGAACACGACGTCCGGCGCATCGTCGAGCGCCGCGCCGTAGCCGGCCAGCAGCGCGCGTCCGTCGTCGGACAGCTTGCGGCCCAGATCGGGCCGGCGCAGGTAATGCTGGCGATCGGGCGCCGCGCTCTGCACGCCGAGCGTCGCGAAGCCGGCCGCGTCGATCTCGCGGCGCAGCGCGTCCGCGTCGAGCGGCTGGTGCACGGCGTCGCGCGCCTGCGCGTGCGACAGGTTGAACGCGAGCAGCGGCGCGGTCGGCAGGCTGCTGCCCGCGCGGCCGAGCGCGATCCGCGCGTTCGTGAACGACTTCAGCTGCGCCCACGGATTCTTTTCGACGGCGTCGCTCATGCCGAAATCCCCATCCAGTCGTTCGCGCCCGCGAGCAGCGGCACGCGCGCGTTCGCGGCGCGCAGCGCGCCGTGCGCGTCGGCGATCTCCATCGTCTCCAGCCATTCCTCGAACTCGGGCGCGCGGCGCAGGCCGAGCACCTCGCGCACGTAGAGCTGGTCGTGAAACGACGTGCTCTGGTAGTTCAGCATCACGTCGTCCGCGCCCGGAATCCCCATGATGAAGTTGATGCCGGCGGCGCCCAGCAGCGTCAGCAGCGTGTCCATGTCGTCCTGGTCGGCTTCCGCGTGATTCGTGTAGCAGATGTCGCAGCCCATCGGCACGCCGAGCAGCTTGCCGCAGAAGTGATCCTCAAGCCCCGCGCGAATGATCTGCTTGCCGTCGTACAGGTATTCCGGCCCGATGAAGCCGACCACCGTGTTCACGAGGAACGGATCGAACTTGCGCGCGACCGCATACGCGCGCACCTCGCAGGTCTGCTGGTCGACGCCGAAATGCGCGTTCGCCGACAGCGCGCTGCCCTGGCCCGTCTCGAAATACATCAGGTTGTTGCCGACGGTGCCGCGCCCGAGCGACAACGCGGCCTCGTGCGCCTCGCCGAGCAGCGCGAGCGAGATCCCGAAACTCGCGTTCGCCTTCTCGGTGCCCGCGATCGACTGGAACACCAGGTCGACCGGCGCGCCCTTCTCGATCGCCGCGATCGTGTTGGTCACGTGGGTGAGCACGCACGACTGCGTCGGCACGCCGTAGCGCTCGCGGAACCCGTCGATCATCGCGAGCAGCTTCACGATCGCCGCGAGGCTGTCGGTCGCCGGGTTGATGCCGATCATCGCGTCGCCGCAGCCGTACATCAGCCCGTCGAGCATCGACGCGGCGATGCCCTTCACGTCGTCGGTCGGATGGTTCGGCTGCAGCCGCACCGACATCCGGCCCGGCAGCCCGACCGTGTTGCGAAAGCGCGTGACGACGCGGCGCTTGCGCGCGGCCGCGATCAGGTCCTGATTGCGCATCAGCTTCGACACGGCCGCGACCATCTCGGGCGTGAGGCCCGGCGCGATCCGTTCGAGCGCGGCGCCGTCGGCCGTGGGCGACAGCAGCCAGTTGCGGAAGTCGCCGACGGTGAGGTGCGAGATTTCCGCGAACGCGGCCGCGTCGTGATCGTCGAGGATCAGGCGCGTGACCTCGTCGTGTTCGTACGGAATCACCGCCTCGTTCAGGAACGCCTTCAGCGGCACGCCCGCGAGCGCGATCTTCGCGGCGACGCGCTCCTCCTCGCTCGCCGCCGCGACGCCGGCGAGCTGGTCGCCGGAGCGCAGCGGGCTCGCCTTCGCGAGCAGCGTCTTCAGGTCCGCGAAGCGGTACGTACGCGGGCCGATCGTCTCCGTGTAGGACATCGTTCGAATCTCCTTGCCAGTCCTTGCCTTGCGAAACGCCAACGGCGCGCCCGTTCGACGGGGCGCGCCGGATGCCGTCACCAGCGGGCGTTCGGGTTCGTCATCGTCATTCCTCCAGCAGCACGTCGGCCGGCGCGCTCGCGCGCTGCGAACGGGTCGCGAGGAAGTACGCGTAGCCGAGCGCGAGGAACGCGACGAACACCATCGCCACCAGCCCGTTGAAGTACACCATGGTCGCGAGGCAAATCAGGGCCGCAACGATCGCGAATGCCGGGAAGAACGGGTACAGCGGCGCGCGGAACGGCCGCGCCATGTTCGGCTGCGAACGGCGCAGCTTGAACAGCGCCGCCATGCTTACGATATACATCACGATCGCGCCGAACACCGACATCGTCACGATGTTGGCGGTGAGCGTCTGGCCGCCGAACTGGATCAGCTCGTCGCTGTAGATCGCCGCGATGCCGACCACGCCGCCCGCGAGGATCGCGCGATGCGGGGTCTTGAAGCGCGGATGCACCTTGCCGAGCCACTCCGGCAGGTAGCCTTCGCGGGCCAGCGCGAAGATCTGGCGCGAATAGCCGAGGATGATCCCGTGGAACGACGCGACGAGCCCGAACAGCCCGAGCCACACGAGCATGTGCATCCAGCCGCTGTTCGCGCCGACGATGTACTTCATCGCCTGCGGCAGCGGGTCGTTGATGTTCGCGAGCTTGGTCCAGTCGCCCGCGCCGCCGGCGAACACCATCACGCCGATGGCCAGCGCGACGAGCGTCAGGATGCCGGCCACGTAGGCGATCGGGATCGAGCGCTTCGGGTTCTTCGCCTCCTCGGCGGCCATCGCGACGCCTTCGATCGCGAGGAAGAACCAGATCGCGAACGGGATCGCCGCGAACATGCCGTGGAATGCGCCGACGCTGAAATGATCGGCGCCCGACCAGCCGCCCTTCATGAAGTTGCTCCACGCGAAGCCCGGCGACACGACGCCCATGAACACCAGCAGCTCGAAGATCGCGAACAGCGTGACGACCAGCTCGAACGTCGCGGCGATCTGCACGCCCACGATGTTCAGCGCCATGAACACGAGATACGCGCCCATCGCCGCGTGTTTCGGTTCGAGCCCCGGAAACTGCACGTGCAGGTACGCGCCGATCGCGAGCGCGATCGCGGGGGGCGCGAACACGAATTCGACGAGCGTCGCCGCGCCGGCGAGATAGCCGCCCGCCGGGCCGAACGCGCGGCGCGCATACGCGAACGGGCCGCCTGCGTGCGGGATCGACGTCGTCAGCTCGGTGAAGCTGAAGATGAAGGTGGTGTACATCGCCGCGACGAACAGCGCGGTGACGACGAAACCCAGCGTGCCCGCACTCGCCCAGCCGTAGCTCCAGCCGAAATATTCGCCTGAAATCACGAGGCCGACCGCGATGCCCCACAGTTGCCAGGTCCCGAGCGTCTGCTGCAGCGCGGGCTGGCCGGACGACTTGGCGCCGGCGACGGGCCGGCCATTCGACTCTGCTTTCATCGGATTCTCCTGAAAGGCGCCGGCCTGCCAGGCCCGCGCGACTGAGAATCGATGCTAGAGAGTCATTAAACGACGTGTTATCGAAATTCGGCAAAGATGACGGCTGACGTTTCGCTGACGGCAACGCCGGCCGCGCGTCGCGGTCGTCCCGCGCGCGCCGTCCGGCCGCACGAGGCGGCCGGGCGGCCGACGCTTACTGGCCCGACGGGCCGCCGCCGCGCTGGTTGAACCAGCGGTCGAGCAGCTTGCCGGCGGCTTCGCGGCCGCCGAGGCCGAACGACAGCGCGACCGCCACCGCGATCGCGCCGAGCACGAGGCCGAACGCGAGCTGCACGATCTCGTTGGCGATGCCCATCGCGCGCAGCCCCATCGCGAACACCAGGCCGAGGATCGCGAATTGCGCGATCCGCGCGAACAGCACGCTGTGCTCGCGGTCGGCCTGCTCGATCACGCGGCGCGCGAGGCCCGCGAGCCACACGCCGATCACGAGGATCACGCCGCCCATCAGCACGTGGCCGCCGAATTCGATGAACAGCGTGACGACGTCGCGCACCTGCGTGAAGCCGAGCCGGTTCGCGGCCTCGACCGACGCGAACAGCATCGCGAAGAACACGATCAGCCGCGCGACCAGCACCGAGGGCTGCAGGATCCCCGAAAACACGCGCTCGACGCCGAGCACGGCCGGCAGCCCGTCGACGCCGGCGGCCTCCAGCAGCTTCTGCGCGAGCGACGCGACGAAGCGCGCGAAGTAGAACGTGACGAGCACGATCACGATCGCCGCGACGATGTCCGGCACCGCGCCGAGGAACTGGTTCAGCATGTTGGTGGCCGGGATCGAGATCGCGTCGATCTTCAGCGCATCGAGCGCGGAGATCAGCGTCGGCACGAACACGAACACGTAGACGATGGTGCCGATCAGGCTCGACACGCGCACCGGCGTCGGGCTGTCGAGGCCTTGCGTGAGGCGATCGGCGCCGGCGGCGACGAGCAGGTTCGTCACGAGACCGCGCAGCACGCGCGCGACGATCCAGCCGACGAAGCCGATCACCGCGGCCGCGAACAGGTTCGGCACGATCGCGAGCAGCTTGTCGACCATCCCCTGCACCGGCGACAGCAGGCCGGACAGCGCGAACGACGCGAGAATCGCCGGCAGGAACATCAGGATCACGAGCCAGAACAGCACGTCGCCGAGATAGCCGCTCATCGGCTGCATGCCCGCGCTTTCGGACAGCTTGTCGTCGACCTTGCTCGCCTTCAGCGCGCGGTTCGCGAGGCTGCGCAGCAGCGATGCGATCAGCCACGCGATCAGCGTCAGCGCCGCGCCGCCGATCAGGTTCGGCAGGTAGTTGACGATGTGCGTGACGAGCAGCGAGAACGGATTGGAGACCGCGTAGAGGTTGAGCACGTTGAAGATGCCCACCGCGGTGACGAGCAGCACGAGCCAGAACAGCCCGCCGGCGATGATCCGCTCGACGCACGCGCCCTGGCCGGTGCTTTCGTTGATCCGCTGATCGACCTTCAGCGCGTTGAGCAGCCGGAGCGCGCCGGCCCGCACCGCCACGGCGATCAGCCAGCCGATCACCAGGATGCCGATCGCGCCGGCGATCTTGGGCAGGTATCCGCCTAGCGTGGTCTGCAGCGACGTGATGAAGCTGGAAGCATCCATTTCTTCTTCTCCCGAAAACGTGGCGTTGCGATTGAACATCGACGAACTACCTGCGTACTCCGAAAACCGTGCGTTGCCGTCCGAGCAACTTACCCGAGAAAAATGACGCGATCACCCGATTTCACCGTCTTTAACTTTAGACATAGATCGACGGGAACGAGACCCAATTTCGCCAAAATAAAAAGGGCCGGAATTCTTTGCCCTACGCATTTCCGCAAGATTTATCAATCGGCGGCGTGCTACCGTGACGTCGACTCTTGCCCGGGATGCACGCATGACCGTCGACACGAAAGCCGAAACGCCCGCGTGGACCCGCTATGCGGCACGCATCGCGCGCGTTCACGACTACATCCTCGCGCACCTCGACGACACGCTCGACCTGAACCGGCTCGCCGAAATCGCGTGCCTGTCGCCGTATCACTGGCAGCGCGTGTATCGCGCGCTGTACGGCGAGTCGATCGTGCTGACGGTGCGGCGGATGCGGATCGTGCGCGCGTCCGAGGATCTGGTGTGCACGGCGCTGCCGCTCGACGCGATCGCGCGGCGCGCCGGCTACGGCTCGACGCACGCGTTCGCCCGCGCATTTCGCGACGCTTACGGCGTGCCGCCCGCGCAGCACCGGCTCGCCGGGGTCCACCGGCCGATTTATCCGTTACAGCGAGGAGAGGAAGACATGTTCAAGCAGGAAGTCGAGATCCGGCGGCTGCCGGAACTGCGCGGTTATGCGGTGCCGCATACGGGCGCGTACCTGAAGGTCGGCGACGCGTTCGGGCAGATCGGCGCGTGGGCCGGGCGGCACGGGCTGATCGGCCCCGGCGCGCGGATGATCGGGATCTTCTACGACGATCCGGATACGACGCCCGAGGTGCAGTTGCGCGCGAAAGCGTGCTTCGTGCCGGCCGACGGCGCGCCGGACGTCGAGCCGACGCCGCCCGTGGAGCGCATCGCGGTTGCCGGCGGCGAGTACGCGGTGTTGCTGCACACGGGGCCGTATGCGGACCTGAAGACGGCCTACCAGTGGCTCTACGGCGACTGGCTGCGGCACTCGGGCCGCGAAGCCGCCGACGCGCCGCCGTTCGAGCTGTATCTGAATACGCCGATGGATGCGGCGCCGGCCGACCTGCGCACCGAGATTCATTTGCCGCTGCGTTGAGCGGTGTTGCGTGGCGCGGGGGCGCCGAGCCCGCGCGCCATGCCGTCTTGGGGATCGGCCGTCACGCCGGCAGCACGGCCGGCAACACGGCCGGCGATCGCGCCTTACCCGGCCTGCGTCCCGCAGCCAGGGCAGAAGCGCGCGTCGGCGGCGAGCGCCGCGTGGCACCGGCTGCACGCCTTGCTGCGCTGCGATACGCCGCACTGCGCGCAGAATCGCGCATCCGCGGCGTTGATCGCGCCGCAGCCTGCGCACGCGAGCTGGCGCAGCGGCACGTTGCCGCCTAGGCTGCCCTGCGCGTCGGCCGACGGCTGCCAGCCCCATCCGTGCCGGTCGCGGCCGCGTGCATCGTGGCCGCCGTGATCGCCGCGTTGCTGCCCGCCGTGATGCCCGCCGCTGCCGTGGCCGCCTCCATGGCCGCTGCCGTGGCCACCTCCGCCGTGACCGCCACCGTGGCCGCCCAGGATCCGCTTCAGAAAGCTCATCGCCCGCTCCTCATCGCTTCGCCGTCGCGCCGTCGAACACACCTGTCTTCGACAGCAGCCGCAGCCCGTTGCCGACGACGATCAGGCTCGCGCCCGCATCGGCGAATACGGCCATCCACATCGTGCCGAGCCCCGCGACCGTGAGGCCGAGGAACACGATCTTCACGCCGAGCGCGAAGCCGATGTTCTGCACCAGCACGCGGTGCGTCGCGCGCGACAGCCGCACGAACGCGGGGATCTTGCGCAGGTCGTCGTCCATCAGCGCGACGTCGGCCGTCTCGATCGCCGTGTCGGTGCCCATCGCGCCCATCGCGAAGCCGATGTCGGCGCGCGCGAGCGCCGGTGCGTCGTTGATGCCGTCGCCGACCATCCCGACCGCGCCCGCACCGCCCGCCGACAGTTCCTCGACCGCCGCAAGCTTGTCCTCGGGCAACTGGTTGCCGCGCGCATCGTCGATGCCGGCCTGCCGCGCAATCGCCTGCGCGGTGTGCGGGTTGTCGCCGGTCAGCATCGCGGTGCGGATGCCGAGCGCGTGCAGGTCGGCGATCGCCGCGCGGCTGGTGTCCTTGATCGTGTCGGCCACCGCGAAGATGCCGAGCACGCGCGTGTCGTCGACCAGCATCACGACGCTCTTGCCCTGCCGCTCGAGCGCGTCGAGCTTCGCCTCCAGCGCCGGCGAGCAGCGTTCGAGCTCCTCGACGAGGCGGTGGTTGCCGAGCCAGTAGCGCGTGCCGTCGATCGTGCCGCGCACGCCGCGCCCGACGAGTGCTTCGAAGTCCTCTACATCGGCGAACGCTGCCGTCTGCGCGTCGCGGGCCGCGGCGGCGATCGCCTGCGACACGGGGTGATCGGAACGCGCCGCGAGGCTCGCGCCGAGGTGACGCACGCGCGCCGCGTCGACGTCCGTCGCATGCAGGTCGAAATCGGTCTGCACCGGCTTGCCGTGCGTGATCGTGCCGGTCTTGTCGAGCGCGAGCCATGCGAGCTTGCGGCCTTCTTCGAGATATACGCCGCCCTTCACGAGAATCCCGCGCCGTGCCGCGGCCGCGAGCCCCGACACGATCGTCACCGGCGTCGAGATCACCAGCGCGCACGGGCACGCGATCACGAGCAGCACCAGCGCACGGTAGATCCAGTCGTGCCACGCGCCGCCCATGACGAGCGGCGGCGCCACCGCGACCAGCAGCGCCACCGCGAACACGATCGGCGTATAGACGCGCGCGAACTGGTCGACGAAGCGCTGCGTCGGCGCCTTCGCGCCCTGCGCTTCCTCGACCGCGTGGATGATCCGCGCGAGCGTCGAGTCGGCGGCCACCGCCGTCACGCGATAGTCGAACGAACCCGCTTCGTTGATCGTGCCCGCGTACACCGCGTCGCCGGACGTCTTGTCGACCGGCAGGCTCTCGCCGGTGATCGGCGCCTGGTTCACCGTCGAGCGGCCCGCGACCACTTCGCCGTCCAGCCCGATCCGCTCGCCCGGCTTCACGCGCACGATCGCGCCGAGCGCGACCTGCGCGGCCTCGATCGTGCGCCACGTGCCGTCGGCGTCCTGCACGGTCGCGGTGTCGGGCGCGAGCTGCATGAGGCCCTGGATCGCGTTGCGCGCGCGATCGAGCGACTTCGCCTCGATCAGCTCGGCGATCGTGAACAGCACCATCACCATCGCGGCTTCCGGCCACTGGCCGATCGCCATCGCGCCCGTCACCGCGATGCTCATCAGCGCGTTGATGTTCAAGTTGCCGTTGCGGATCGCGATCCAGCCTTTCTTGTAAGTGGTCAGCCCGCATGCGAGCACCGCCGCGAGCGCCAGCACCGCCGACAGCCACACCGGCAGGCCGGCCCAGCTCACGGCCTCGGACGCGATCGCGGCGACGCCGGCCAGCGCGAGGGGCCACCACGGCTTCGCGGGCGGCGGCGCGACGGGGGCTGCCGGTGCGTCGGCCGACGCGGCTTCCGGCGTCATCCCGAGCGTGCGGATCGCGCTTTCGATCGCCGGCTGCGCACCGGGTACGTGTTCGACGGTCAGCATCCGCTGCATCAGGTTGAATTCGAGCGCCGAGACCTGCTGCATTCCGCCGAGCTTCTTGCGAATCAGCGTTTCCTCGGTCGGGCAGTCCATCTGCATGATCCGGAACGCGGAGCGGACGTGACCCGTCGCGGTCGCCCGCGCGACCGGCAGCGGCGCGAGCGTCAGCGCGGCCGGCGCGCAGCAGGCGCCGGCCGCGTGGTCGTGGTCGTGGTCGTGGTCGTGGTCGTGGTCGTGGTCGTGGTCGTGGTCGTGGTCGTGGTCGTGGTCGTGACCGGCATGGTCATGCGCCGCGTGGGCGTGCGCCGTCCCGTGCGCGGATGCGTGATCGTGCTCATGATCGTGGCCGCATGCATGCGGCTGCGCGCGGTGCGCCGCCGCGTCGCCATGCGCGTGCTCGCCGGCCGCCGGCGCCGCGTCGGCAACGGTCGCCGCCTGCGTGTCGCGCGCGTCGGCGCAGCACGCATCGGCGCCGCCGGCATGGCGGTGTCGTGGGTCGGGGGTACGCTGGGCGTCGGTCATGACAACCTCCTCTATGGCTTGACGGTGTAGAGTTAACACCCTGAAGCCACTACAAGGTCAACCCTTACAACGGAGAAAGCCATGAAGATCGGCGAACTGGCCAAGGCGGCCCGCTGCACGCCCGAAACGATCCGCTTCTACGAGAAGGAGGGGTTGATGCCGGACGCCGAGCGCACCGATTCGAACTACCGCAACTACACCGACGTGCACGTCGAGCGGCTGCGCTTCATCCGCAACTGCCGCGCGCTCGACATGGCGCACGACGAAATCCGCGCGCTGCTACAGCTCACCGACACGCCGGCCGACCCGTGCGATTCGGTCAACGCGCTGCTCGACGAGCACATCGGCCACGTCGACGCGCGCCTCGCCGAACTGACGCATCTGCGCGATCAGCTCACCGAATTGCGCCGCCAGTGCGTCGGCGAACATTCGGTCGAGGACTGCGGCATCGTTCACGGTCTCACGACGATGGAAACCGTCGCGCCGGCCGCGAAGCGCTCACACCTCGGCTGAAACCCTTGTGGAATATGATAGTCTAGTCGATACTAGTTATATTCTCACTAGATATAACCGAACTATTCATGGCAACAAGCCGCCCGTCTCCGCTCGCGCTCGCGGTCCTCGCGACGCTCACCGAAACGCCGATGCATCCCTACGGAATGCTCCAGCAGTTGAAGGCGCGCGGCTATGACGAAGTCGTCAACGTGCGGCAGCGCACGAGCCTCTACCAGACGATCGACCGGCTGCTGCGCGACGGGCTGATCGCCGTGCACGACACCGAGCGCGACGGCGCGTTTCCCGAACGCACGCTGTACACGCTGACCGAAGCCGGGCATACGGCCGGGCAGGCGTGGCTGCATGCGCTGCTCGCGGAGCCCGCGCGCGAGTTTCCGGCGTTCGGCGCCGGCCTCGCATTCCTGCCGCTGCTCGACGCCGACGATGCGCGCCAGCAACTCGAGCGCCGCATCGCCGCGCTCGACACCGAACGCGAACGTCTCGAGTCGCTGCGCAACGCCGCGCAGAACGACCAGGTGCCGCGCCTGTTCCTGTTGCAGAACGAACATGCGCTCGTGCTGCTCAACGCGGAGCTCGACTGGGCGCGCAGCGTCGTCGAACACCTGAAGATCGGCGCGCTGCGCTGGGTCGACGGCTGACGCGCCCGCCCCGGCTCGCGCCGATCAAAGCACCTTGCCGGGATTGAGCACGCCGGCGGGATCGAGCGCGGCCTTCAGGCGCCGCATCAAGCCGATTTCCGCTTCGCTGCGCGTGTGCGCGAGATAGGCGCGCTTGAGCATGCCGATGCCGTGCTCCGCCGACACCGAGCCGCCCATGTCCCGAACGACCGCGTAGACGCAGCGATCGATCGCATCGGCGTCCGCGTCGCGCATGCCGGCGAGCGATACGCCGATATGCACGTTGCCGTCGCCGACGTGGCCGAAGAACAGGCACACGATGTCGGGCCAGACCGCACGCAACGCCGCCTCGCAGCGCTCGGCGAACCGGCCGAGTTCGCCCGTCGGCAGGCTCACGTCGAAGTTCACCAGATGCGGCAGCGCATCGATCGCAAGGCCCTCGCGCAACGTCCACAGGTCGCGCGCCTGCCGCTCGGACGTCGCGAGCGCCGCATCGTCGACCAGCCCCGCCTCGATCGCATCCGCCAGGCCGGTTTCCAGCGCCTGGCGCGCATCGCCGCCCGGTGCGCTCGTCGCGCATTCGATCAGCACCGCGAAGCCGCCGTCGCCCGCGAACGGCGCGACGACGCCGGGCGTGTGGCCCGCGACGTAGTCGTAGAAGGCCGGCCACATCGCTTCGAAACTGACGATCTCGGGCAGTGCGCGCAGGCGGTTCCACAACCCGACGACGGCGTCGTAGCCATGCACGCGGCAGAGCGCGGTGGCCGGCGCGGCGAGCTTCGGATGCAGCCGCAGCACGGCGCGCGTGACGACGCCGAGCGTGCCTTCGCTGCCGATGAACAGCTGCTTCAGGTCGTAGCCGGCGTTGTTCTTCAGCATCCGGTTCATCGACGACACGACGGTGCCGTCGGCGAGCACGGCCTCGAGCCCGAGCACCTGCTCGCGCATCATGCCGTAGCGGATCGCGCGCGTGCCGCCCGCGTTGGTCGCGAGCATGCCGCCGATCTGGCACGAACCGCGTGCGCCGAGATCGACGCCGAAGGTGAAGCCCGCCGCGTCCGCGGCCTCCTGCACCGTCTGCAACGGCGTCCCGGCGCGCACCGTCATCGTGCCCGCCGCCGCGTCGATTGCCTCGACGCCCGCGAAACGCTCCATCGACAGCACGATCTCGCCGCCCAGCGCGACCGCGCCGCGCGCGAGGCCGGTGAGGCCGCCCTGCGGCACGACCGGCTGCCCGAGCCGCGTGCACAGCGCGAGCGTGCGCGACACGTCATCGACGCTGCGCGGCCGCACCAGCGCGCGCGGCCGCACACCGGCCGGCTCGTTGTACGCGGTGAAGTAGCGCGGATCGATCTCGGCCGCCCGCGTGACCAGCGTGTCGCCCAGTGCGGCGACGAGCGCCGCTTCGAGCGCGTCGTCCACCGGCATCGCCGCACCGTCGCCGCCGGGCTCTCCGCCCGTATCCAGGCTCTGCATCGTGCGCGTCCGCTTACTTGGTGGAGATGTCGATATCGCCGAAGTACTTCTGGCCGAGCGACTTCACCGTGCCGTCCGCCTTCAGCTTGTCGATCGCGGAATCGAGTTTCGCCTTCAGCGCGTCGTCGCCCTTGCGCAGGCCGAACGCGATCCCGCTGCCGAGAATCCGGTCGTCGCGCACAGGCTGGCCGACGAACGCGAAACCCTTGCCGTCCGGGCGCGACAGGAAGCCGCGCTGGCCGGCCGGCGCGAGCACCAGCGTTGCGTCGAGACGGCCCGCCACGAGATCCGCATACACCTGGTTCTGATCCTGGTACGCGACGATCGACACGCCGGCCGGCTCCCAGTGCGCCTTCGCGTAGGTTTCCTGGATCGATGCCTGCAGCACGCCGACGCGCTTGCCCTTCAGCGATTCCGGCGTCGGCAGCAGCCCGCTGCCGGTGCGAGCGATCAACTGCGTCGGCACGCGATAGATGATCGTCGTGAAGTCGATCGCCTGGCGCCGCTGTTCGGTCGCGTTCATCGCCGAGTTGATCGCGTCGAACTTGCGGCCCTTCAGCGCGGGAATCAGCCCGTCGAACGACGTCTCGACCCACTTGCACGACAGCTTCGCGGTCTGGCAGACGGCGTTGCCGACGTCGATGTCGAAGCCCTGCAGGTCGCCGTTCGGCGCCTTCGACTCGAACGGCGGATATTGCGCCTCGAGGCCGAAACGCAGCGTCTGCCCGTCGGCGAGCGCCGCGCCGGAACCGAGCGCGCACGCGAGGGCGAACGCGAGCTTGAGGGTATTTGCATGCTTCATCGTGATCTCCTGGCTTGTCGGCCGGCGCCGTGCGGTCGCACGTGCGCCGGTTCCGGCGGTAACTTTCCGTGCGACGTACACGTCGCCTGCTTGGGGTGCGGGCCGCGCCCGCGATTACAGCGAACGCAACCGCCGCGCGCCTTCGATCAGCGTCGCGTCGTCCTTCGAGAAACTGAGCCGGATCACGCCCGCGTCGGTACCGTCGGTGTAGAACGCCGACAGCGGAATCGTCGCGACGCGCGCATCGCGGATCAGGCGCAACACGAAGTCGCTGTCGCGTTCGTCCGAGAAGTGCCGGAAGCGCGCGAGCATGAAGAACGAGCCCTCGCTCGGCAGCAGCTCGAAGCGCGAACCGGCCAGCTCGCGCGCGAGCAGGTCGCGCTTGGCCTGGTAAAACGCCGACAGGCCGAGATAGCTTTCCGGCCGCGCGAGGATTTCCGCGAACGCGACCTGCATCGGCGTATCGGCCGAGAACACCATGAACTGGTGCACCTTGCGGATCTCGTCCATCAGTTCGGCCGGCGCGATGCAATGGCCGACCCGCCAGCCCGTCACGTGGAACGTCTTGCCGAACGACGACACGATCACGCTGCGCCCGGAGAGCTCACGGTGACGCGCGACGCTCTGATGCTGCGCGCCGTCGAACACCACGTGCTCGTAGACCTCGTCCGACAGGACCACGATGTCGGTATTGCGCGTGAGCTGCGCGAGCCGTTCGAGATCGTCGGCGGAGAACACCGTCGCGGTCGGGTTGTGCGGCGTGTTGACGATGATCATTCGCGTGCGCGGCGTGATCGCCGCGGCGACTTCGTCCCAGTTCACGCGGAAATGCTCGGGCGACAGCTTGATCGCGACCGGCGTCGCGCCCTGCAACCGCACGATCGGCGCATAGCTGTCGAACGACGGCTCGAAATAGATCACTTCGTCGCCCGGATGCACGAGCGCGCTGATCGCCGCGTAGAGCCCTTCGCTCGCGCTCGCGATCACCGTGATCTCGGTGCCCGGGTCGTAGCGCGTGCCGTACAGCGCCTCCGTCTTCTCCGCGAGGCGTTCGCGCAGCGACGCGACGCCGGCCATCGGCGCGTACTGGTTGTGACCGTCGCGCATCGCGCGCGCGACGCCCTCGACGAGCGCCGGATCGGGCGCGAAATTCGGCGCGCCCTGCGACAGGTTCAGCGCATCGTGCTGCGCGGCGAGCTGGCCGATCACCGTGAAGATCGTCGTCCCGACGTCCGGCAGTTTCGAGCGGGGCGTGGTGGCGCTTCGCATGACTCCTCCTTCAGATGTCCTTCGGACCGGCCCGCGCGACGCGCGCGGCCCGGCTCATGACGCATGATTTAGCCCGAGCCAATAAGGGCGGACAATCGAAAGTTCGTCATGGCGGCCATGCATTTTTCTCATGATCGGCCATCCGCAATGCTCGATGTCAAGGCCGTATGGCCGGCAATGCATGCACATCCGGCATTTCCATTAGGCCCTGGTCACGCTCGCGGCGGGCTCGCGCCGGATGCTCGGCCGCACGGCCGCGCCGCGCGTCACGCGCCCGCGGCCGCCAGATAGGCGGCCAGCACGGCCTGCAACTCGCCGCGCAACGCGGCGACGTCGAGCGCCGGCCCGAGCGTGAGCAGCGCCTGCGACACGCCGCCGTAGCAGACGGCATGCGCCATCCGCGCGATCCCGTCGAGCCGCGCGGCCGGCGGCGGATCGCTGCACTGCGCAAGCGCGTCGCGCCACAGCGCGACATACGCGTCGTAATGGCGGCGGTATGCGGCAAGCGGCGACACCTGCCGCTCCAGCGCGAAGAACGCGCTCCACGACGCGGCGTCGGCGGCGATCGCATCGACCTGCAGGTCGACGAGCGCGGCCGCGAGCGCGGCACGCGGCACGCCGCGCAGCCGCTGCGCCGCGTCGCGCAGCCCGTCGGCCAGCGCTAGCACGCGCCGGTGGATGCACAGCGCGGCGAGGCTCTGCTTGTCGCCGAAGTATTCGTAGAAGGTGCCGACGCTCACGCCCGCGACGGCCGCGATTTCGCGGATCGTCGCCTTCGCGTAACCGCGCTCGAGCAAAAGCTGAACGAAGGCCTGCTGAAGCGCGTCGGAGGTGGCCTGCGCGCGCGACTGGCGCGGCCGGCGACGCAACGCGGGCGCGGGTTGCGCCGCCGGCTGGCCGGGCGGCGCCGGAACCTGAACATGTCGCGGCGGCATATTTGCTACTCTGAAATTCAGCGGAAACGCGTTTGACCGGCAGACCGCGAAGCACGAGACCGGAGACAGCCCGATGACCGAATCGACCCATGCCGTCACGAACCAGTTCGACGAACTGGTCGACTATAACCTCTTCGCCACCGACGTCGCGCTGCGCGAGGCCATCGCCCGCGCGGGCGCCGGCTGGGCCGTGCCGCGGCTCGACGCGTACGGCGCGCGACTCGGCAGCGCCGACACCGCGCAGCTCGCCGACGAAGCGAACCGCCACACGCCGGAACTGAACGCGTTCGACCGCCGCGGCCGGCGCATCGACCGCGTCGACTTCCATCCGGCGTGGCACACGCTGCTCGGCATGTATCGCAACGAAGGCTTCGTATCGCTCGCGTTCCGCGATACGCGCCCGGGCCGCTGGGCCGCGACCGCTGCCGGCTTCTACCTGCACGGCCAGATCGAGGCCGGCACGCTGTGCCCGGCGACGATGACGCAGGCCGCGATTCCGGTGCTGCAGAAGGAACCCGCGCTGTGGGACCTGCTGCGCGACAAGCTGTACAGCGACGACTACGATCCGCGCGACGTGCCGGTCGCCGACAAGCGCTCGATCTGGTTCGGCATGGGCATGACCGAGAAACAGGGCGGCTCCGACGTGCGCGCGAACACGACGCTGGCGAGCGCCGTCGGCGCGGGCGGACGCGGCGGCGAATACCGGCTGCGCGGCCACAAGTGGTTTTTCTCCGCGCCGATGTGCGACGCGCACCTGGTCGTCGCGCGCACCGAAGCGGGCAGCCCGTCGTGCTTCTACGTGCCGCGCTGGCGGCCCGACGGGACGAAGAACGCGGTCGAGATCCAGCGGCTGAAGAACAAGGTCGGCAATCGCAGCAACTCGAGCAGCGAAATCGAGTTGAACGACGCATGGGGCATCATGCTCGGCGACGAAGGCCGCGGCATTCCGACCATCATCGAGATGGCCACGCACACGCGGCTGAACTGCGTGCTCGGCAGCGCGGCGATGCTGCGCCAGGGCGTCGTGCAGGCGATCGCGTACACGCGCCAGCGCCACGCGTTCGGCCGCGCGCTCGCCGAGCAGCCGCTGATGCGCACCGTGCTCGCCGATCTCGCGCTCGAAAGCGAGGCCGCGCTCGCGCTCGCGATGCGTCTCGCCGATGCGTTCGAGCGCGACGACTCGCCGCGCGAACGCGCGTGGAAGCGGATCGTCACGCCCGCCGCGAAATTCTGGGTCTGCAAGCGCGCGGTCGAGCTGACCGGCGAGGTGATGGAAGTGTTCGGCGGCAACGGCTACGTCGACGACGGCCCGATCGCGCGGCTGTTCCGCGAAGCGCCGGTCAACTCGATCTGGGAAGGCTCCGGCAACGTGATGTGCCTGGACGTGCTGCGCGCGGTGTCGCGCGAGCCCGACGCGGCCGCGGCGCTCTTCGCCGAACTGACCGACCTCGGCGCGGGCGAACCGCGCATCCGCGCGGCGCTCGATGCGCTGCGCGCGATGCTCGCGGCACCGGCCGATACGCTCGAGGCGTCGGCCCGCGTGTTCGCGCAGCGGCTCGCGCTCGTCGCGCAGGCCTGCCTGCTGCGGCGCGACGCGCCCGCGGCCGTCGCCGACGCGTTCATCGCGACGCGGCTTGCCGCGCCCGACTGGGGCCGCATCGCGGGCGGCTTCGATCCGCACGCGCTCGACGTCGCCGCGCTGCTGCAGCGCGCGTACCCGGCCTGACGGGCGCCGAACCCGCCGCCGACGCCAAAGAAAAAGCCACCGGACCCGACGGCCCGGTGGCTTCTTCGCATGATGCCCCGCGCGGCGCCCTTCGGCGCCGCCGGCGACTCACGCCATGCTTACTTGCCGCCGATGCTCTTCAGCGGCTTCCACTCGCCCTTCTCGACCTTGTACATCGTGATGCCGCCGTTCTTCAGGTCGCCCTTCGCGTCGTACGCGACGTGCGACGACGTGACGCCGGCCATGTCGGTCTTCGCGAGCACCGGCAGGTACTTCGCCGGATCGGTCGAATCGGCCTTCTTCATCGCGTTGAGCATCGCCATCGCGCCGTCGTACGCGTACGGCGAGTACGTCTGCACGTCTTCGCCGAAGCGCTTCTTGTACTTGTCGGCGTAGGTCTTGCCGCCCGGCATTTCCTCGAGCGGCAGGCCTGCCAGCGATGCGATCGTGCCGTCGGCCGCGTTGCCCGCGATCTTCAGGAACGTCGGCGTCTTCACCATCTCGCCACTCATCAGCGGTGCGGTGATGCCGAGCGTCTTCATCTGCTTGACCATCGGCGCTGCCTGCGAATCCGCGCCGCCGTAGTAGACGAGGTCCGGCTTCGCCGCCTTCAGCTTGGTCAGGATCGCCTTGAAGTCGACGGCCTTGTCGTTCGTGAATTCACGGTCGACGATCGTCGCGCCGCCGGCCTTCGCGGCCTTCTCGAACTGGTCGGCGAGACCCTGGCCGTAGGCCGTGCGGTCGTCGACGATCGCGATCTTCTTCATGCCGAGATCCTTCGCCGCGAAGGTGCCCGCCACCGAGCCCTGCTGCGTGTCGGACGTCATCATGCGGAAGGTCGTCTTGTAACCCTGCTGCGTGTATTCCGGCGCCGTCGCCATCGCGATTTCCGGAATGCCGGCGTTCGCGTAGATGCGCGAGGCCGGAATCGTCGTGCCCGAGTTGAAGTGGCCGAGCATGCCCTTGATGCCGTCGTCGACGAGCTTCTGCGCAACCGTCGTGCCGGTGCGCGGGTCAGCCTGGTCGTCCTGCGTCTCGAGCACGAACTTCACTGCCTTGCCGCCGATCTTCGGGTTCGTCGCGTTGAAGTCTTCCAGCGCGAGCGCGATCCCGTTCTGCATATCCTTGCCGTAGTGAGCCTGGGCGCCCGTCATCGGCCCTGCGTAACCGATCTTCACGTCGTCCGCATGGGCCGTCCCCGCAAGCGACATGACGGCGACGAACGTCGCGCCTGCCAGCTTTTTCATCGTGTGTTGCATAGCATCTCCTTGGTACCAGGGTAAATGGAGCGGCTTCGGGATCGCCTTGCCGCTTCCTTTGTTTGATCCGAACGGCAAGGATGGTCAGCCGATCGTCATCAAATTCGCATTGCCGCCCGCCGCGGCCGTGTTCACGCTCACCGAGCGCTCGGTCAGCAGGCGCTCGAGCGCGTAGTCTTCCGCGTCGCCGTTCTCGAACGCGCCCGCCGACACGCCCTGCACCGACACGATCGGGCCCGGCCGCTGCGCGACGTCCTTCACGAGCGTCTGCAGTTCGTCGCTGTCGCCTTCGAACAGCACCGCGTCGAACGGCGCGTCGGCCTGCTTGCGCACGGCCGCATGCGCCTTCAGCGCGGCCGGCAGCGCGGCGACCAGCGCCTCGCCCGCCGCGCCGACGAACAGCGCGCGGTTGCCCGTCGCCAGCACCGCCGCGAACTGCGCGCGCGCGCCGCCCGGCGTGGCCGCGACACACAGCACCGTGCCGCGCGGGCCGAGTGTATACGTGTTTCGCTCGCCCGTCGGCCCGGTCAGCACCGCGGTCGCACCGGCCGGCACCTGCGCCAGATAGCCGTCGCAACGTGCGGCCAGCGCCGGCTCGCGCTGCTCGATCAGCCAGTCGCGCAGCGCGGTGAGCGCCGCCGCCGGGTTGCTGCGCTGTTCGCCGTCAACCGCGCCATCCGCGATCAGCGTCTGCGCGAGCGAACGCGGCAGGCCCGACGGACGCGTCGCGAGCAGACGCTGCAGGTACAGCGCGCCGCCGGCCTTCGGGCCCGTGCCCGACAGCCCTTCGCCGCCGAACGGCTGCACGCCGACCACCGCGCCGATCACGTTGCGGTTCACGTAGATGTTGCCGACGTGCGCGTTCGAGATCACGTGCGCGATGGTCTCGTCGATCCGCGTGTGGATGCCGAGCGTCAGGCCGTAACCCGTCGCGCGGATCTGCTCGAGCAGTTTGTCGAGCTGGCTGCGGCGATAGCGCACGACGTGCAGCACCGGGCCGAACACTTCACGCTTCAACTCGTCGATGCTGCTGATCTCGATCAGCGTCGGCGGCACGAACGTGCCGTGCGCGCAGGCTTCCGGCGACGGCAGCTGCGTGACCGCGTGGCCCTTCTCCTTCATCGCCGCGACGTGCGTGTCGATCGTCTGCTTCGCTTCGGCGTCGATCACCGGGCCGACGTCGGTCGACAGCCGGTCCGGGTTGCCGAGCGCCAGCTCGTGCATCGCGCCCTTGAGCATCGTCAACGTGCGGTCCGCGACGTCGTCCTGCAGACACAGAACGCGCAGCGCCGAACACCGTTGACCGGCCGAGTCGAACGACGACTGCATCACGTCGGCGACGACCTGCTCCGCGAGCGCCGACGAGTCGACGATCATCGCGTTCTGGCCGCCCGTTTCCGCGATCAGCGGAATCGGCTTGCCGTCCGGGTCGAGGCGCGCGGACAGCGTCTTGTTGATCAGGCGCGCGACTTCGGTCGAGCCGGTGAACATCACCGCGCGCGTGCGCGGATCGGCGACCAGCGCCGCGCCGACGGTCTCGCCGGTGCCCGGCAGCAGCTGCACCGCGCCGGCCGGCACGCCGGCCTCGCGCAGCAGGCGCACGGCCTGGGCGGCGATCAGCGGCGTCTGTTCGGCCGGCTTCGCGAGCACCGTGTTGCCGGCCGCAAGCGCGGCGGCCACCTGGCCCATGAAGATCGCGAGCGGGAAGTTCCACGGGCTGATACAGACCACGGGGCCGAGCGGACGGTGCGTGTCGTTCGAGAATTCGTCGCGGATCTGCGCCGCGTAGTAGCGCAGGAAGTCGACGGCCTCGCGAATTTCGGCGATCGCGTTCGGCAGCGACTTGCCGGCTTCGCGCACGATCAGGCCCATCAGCGTGTGCATCTGCGCTTCGAGCAGGTCGGCCGCGCGCACCAGGCAGTCGGCGCGCGCATCGACGGGCGTCGCCTGCCAGATCGGCGCGGCCGCCACGGCATGCGCGAGCGCCGCGCTCACGTGTTCGGCCGTCGCTTCGCTGACGGTGCCGACCAGGTCGCGCTGATCGGCCGGGTTGCGCACGTCGCGCGCCGGGGCGTCGGCGAGCGCGTCGTCGGCGAGCATCGGCGCCGCGCGCCACGGATGGTGCGCGCTCGCGAGCAGCGCGGACGACAGCGACGCGAGACGATGTTCGTTCGACAGGTCGAGGCCCATCGAGTTGGGACGCTCGTCGCCGTACAGGTTGCGCGGCAGCGGGATCTTCGCGTGCGGCGCGCCGAGCGGCACGACCTTCGATGCCTCGTCGACCGGATCGGCAACCAGTTCCTTCACCGACACGGTTTTATCCGCGATGCGGTTCACGAACGACGTGTTCGCGCCGTTCTCCAGCAGGCGGCGCACGAGGTACGCGAGCAGCGTTTCATGCGTGCCGACCGGCGCGTACACGCGGCACGGACGGTTCAGCTTGTCGCGGCCCGTGACTTCCTCGTACAGCGGCTCGCCCATCCCGTGCAGGCACTGGAATTCGTACTGGCCGGGGTAATAGTTCTGGCCGGCCAGGTGATAGATCGCGGCCAGCGTGTATGCGTTGTGCGTCGCGAACTGCGGGTAGACGGCGTCGGGCGCCGCGAGCAGCTTCTTCGCGCACGCGAGGTACGACACGTCCGTGTAGATCTTGCGCGTGTAGACCGGATAGCCTTCGAGGCCGTCGACCTGCGCACGCTTGATTTCGGTATCCCAGTACGCGCCCTTCACCAGACGGATCATCAGGCGGTGACGGCTGCGGCGCGCGAGGTCGATCAGGTAGTCGATCACGAACGGGCAGCGCTTCTGATAGCCCTGCACGACGAAGCCGATGCCGTTCCAGCCCGCGAGTTCCGGGTCGAAGCACAGCGCTTCCAGCAGGTCGAGCGACAGCTCGAGACGGTCGGCTTCTTCCGCGTCGATGTTCAGGCCGATGTCGTAGCGGCGCGCGAGCAGCGCGAGCGCGCGCACGCGCGGCAGCAGCTCGCTCATCGTGCGGTCCTGCTGCGAGCGCGAGTAGCGCGCGTGCAGCGCCGACAGCTTGATCGAGATGCCCGGGCCTTCGTAGATGCCGCGGCCGCCGGCCGCCTTGCCGATCGCGTGGATCGCCTGCTCGTACGATGCGTAGTAGCGTTGCGCGTCCTCTTCGGTCGTCGCCGCTTCGCCGAGCATGTCGTACGAGTAGCGGAAGCCGCGCGCTTCGTACTTGCGGCTGTTCGCGAGCGCTTCGGAAATCGTCTCGCCGGTGACGAACTGTTCGCCCATCAGGCGCATCGCCATGTCGACGCCCTTGCGGATCAGCGGCTCGCCGCCGCGGCCGATCAGGCGCGTGAGCGCCGACGACAGGCCCGCTTCGCTGTTGGTCGTCACGAGCTTGCCGGTGATCATCAGGCCCCAGGTCGCCGCGTTCACGAACAGCGACGGCGCGTGGCCGACGTGCGAGCGCCAGTCGCCCTTGCTGATCTTGTCGCGGATCAGCGCATCGCGGGTCGCGCGATCGGGAATGCGCAGCAGCGCTTCGGCGAGACACATCAGCGCGACGCCTTCCTGGCTCGACAGCGAGAACTCGTGGATCAGCCCCTCGACGCCGCCGCCCGAGCTCTTCTCGCGCAGCGCCTCGACGAGCTGCGTCGCGAGCGTCTGCACGTCGGCCTGCAGGTTCGCGGGCAGGCGCGCCTGGCCCAGCAGGAACGGCACGCATTCCGGCTCGGGGCGGCGATACGCGGCCGTGATCGCCGCGCGCAGCACCGATTGCGGCTGCACGTTCTGGGCGAACTCGAGGAACGGATGCGGCGAGTTGTCGTCGTCGCCGTCCACCGCCTGGCCGTCGGCAAGCTCCGTCACGCCGCTGCTGCCCGACAGTTCGGGCGGCAGCTGGCCGTGCTCGATCCGCTCGAGATACGCGAAGATCGCCTGCTTGATCAGCCAGTGGGGAGTGCGCTCGAGACGCGCCGCCGCGTCTTTCAGGCGCGAGCGGAGAAGGTCGTCGACTTTGACGCCGAGAGTCGTGCTTGCCATGGTGGGTTCGTGCGCCGGTGCGAGCCCGGCAATGTGGTGTGAGAGGATGCGCGAAATCCTACGGCACGCAATAAAAAGGTGCAACCGAATTGATGGATTGGTTGCACCCACAAGTTATTCAATATAATCAGCCACTTATGAGGTTGCAGCCTAGGGGTTGCCCGTGGTCGGCGGATCGGTGTTTTCCCTGATCGGGTCAAGTTGGCGCACGTGGGCAACCCGCGGCGTGCACCACCAAGGGGAAAAGCGGGTTGCACTGTGCGTGGCGGCGGGTAATTCAGGCGGCTGTGGGACGGGTCGGGAGGAGGATCGCGCGGGTCGGTGGATCCGGCCGGCTCGGTATCGGCATGCGGCACGGCGGCCGCGCGCGCACCGCTCAGATATCGAGCGGATCGACCTCGACGCTCCACCGCAGCACGCCCTTCAGCGCGCGCAGTTCCGGCTGCCATGCGCGCAGCGCATGCTGCAGTGCCGCCCGCGACGCACTTTCGAGCAGCAACTGCGCGCGGTGGACGTTCGCGACCTTGACGATCGTCATCGGCACCGCGTCGTAGACGGTCACGCGATCGGCGCCCGGCAGCCCCGGCAACGCGGCCGCGGCCTGCAGCAGGAACGCGAGCGCCGCGTCGAGCGTGCGTCCTTCGGCGCGCAGCAGCGCCTGGTAGACGAACGGCGGCAGGTGCGCGTCGCGGCGCTCGCCGAGCGTCGAATTCGCGAAGCCGACGTAATCCTGCCGGCCGAGCGCGTGATACAGCGCGTGACGCGGATAGCGCGTCTGCACGAGCACCTCGCCCGGCAGCCCGGCGCGCCCCGCGCGGCCGCTCACCTGCATCAGCTGCGCGAACAGCCGCTCGCTCGCGCGGAAGTCGTGCGAGAACAGCGCGGTGTCGGCATTGAGCACGCCAACCAGCGATACGCGCTGGAAGTCGTGCCCCTTCGCGATCATCTGCGTGCCGACCAGGATGTCGACTTCACCGGCGTGCACGTCCGAGAACAGCGCCTGCGCGCTGCCCTTGCGTCGCGTGCTGTCCGCGTCGATCCGCAGTATCCGTGCGCCCGGCACGGCCTCGGCGAGCGCCTCCTCGATGCGCTGCGTGCCGCGCCCGAGCGGCGCGATATCGACGTTCCCGCATTCCGGGCACGACCGCGGAATGCGCGCTTCCCAGCCGCAGTGATGACAGCGCAGTGCATGTTCAGGCTTGTGCAGCACGACGTAAGCGCTGCAGCGCGGGCAACCGGCGACCCAGCCGCATGCGTCGCACGCGAGCTGCGGCGCGTAACCGCGCCGGTTCAGGAACACGAGGCTCTGTTCGCCGCGCTCGAGCCGCGCCTTCAACGCCGCGACGAGCGGCCCCGACAGCCCGCCCATCGACGCGCGCCCGCGCCGCCGCTCCTCTTCGAGATCGATCAACCGCACGGTCGGCAGCGTCGCGTCGGCCACCGCGCGGCGCGACAGCGTGAGTCGCGTGTAGCGGCCCTGATCGGCTTGCCACCAACTCTCGAGCGACGGCGTCGCCGAACCGAGCACGACCGGAATGCCAAGATGCTTCGCGCGCCACACGGCAAGATCGCGCGCCGAATAGCGCAGCCCTTCCTGCTGCTTGTACGCGGGTTCGTGCTCCTCGTCGACGACGATCAGTGCGAGCGTCGGCAGCGACGCGAGCACCGCGAGCCGCGTGCCGAGCACGATTCGCGCGCGGCCCGTGTGTGCGGCGAGCCAGTTGCGCGCCCGCTCGCCCTCGGCGAGCCCGCTGTGCAGCGTGACGATCGCGTCGTCGGCGAGCGTGCCCGCGAAGCGTGCCCGGAACGCGGCCTCGAATTGCGGCGTCAGGTTGATTTCGGGCACGAGCACGAGCGCCTGCGCGTCGGGCCGCGCATCGAGCAGCGCGGCGAGCGCATGCAGATAGACCTCGGTCTTGCCGCTCCCGGTCACGCCATGCAGCAGGAACGGCGCGAAACCCTGCGCGGCGCGGATCGCGTCGAGCGCCTCCGCCTGCTGGTCGGTGAGCGCCGGCGGCACAGTTCGTCCACTGGTTGTCGACAGGTTATCCACAGCTTTGGGCACAGGCGCGTCGGCCCAGCCGATTTCCTCGACGGCGACCCAGCCGCGCGCCGCCCAGTCGTCGAGCGTGGCGGCGGCCTTCGGATGCAACGCACGCGCATCGGGCAACGTCATCGAATCGGTATCGGCGAGCGCCTGCGCGAGCCGCCGCAGCGCGGCCCCGCGCGCCGGCAGTGTGTCGGGCAGCGCCGCGCGGCCGGCTTCGGTCAGCCGGTAGCGCACCTCGGGCGCCAGCAGCCGGCCCCAGCGCTCCGCGTCGCGCAGCGCCTGCGGCAACGCCGGCAGCGCAACTTCGCCGCGACCGCGCTGGTAGTAATCGGCCGCGAACGACACCAGCGCGAGCCAATCCGGCGCGAGCGGCGGCAGCTCGGTACAAATCGCGTCGATCGCCCGCAACCGGGACGGTGGCACGTCGGTGTGAGTCGTCACTTCGCAGACGAGACCGACAACCTGCCGCTTGCCGAACGGCACCTGCACCAGGGTGCCGGGCTCCGGCGCCGGCTGGACGTCGCATCGGTAGTCGAACAGGGTGGCGAGCGGATGGTCGAGGGCGACCCTGAGGTAAGTGCCGTCCATCACCGCGCTCCGGCGACAGCGCGAGGCGCACCGACGGCTTGCACCCGGGCCCGCGCCACGGTGGCGAACTTAAAGTAAAACTTCAGATTCGGCGCTAAGTTTTGGATTCGCATTAGGAATCGCCGTATACCCTGACCAGCCTGTGGATAACTTTGTTGAGAACTCGCCGTTCAACAGCCGCGAAGCGCGCGGGGCCGTGCTTTCCGCTGTTTTCGGCCGCCCTCGACCGCGCCCCGCGGAGCCTTATTCCATAAGGCTGCTATTCAAATTACGAAACCATAGCGAGACAATTCGACCGATACAGAGCTCTACCGCGCTGCAACGTGGAAAATGTGTATAAGTCAAGTCTTGACAAGCCTTGAATCGGCAACCGGTGCGGGGTTGCGCCCTGTTTAGCGCCGACAGCGAAACGCTGTCACCCCGCAGTGCAGCATGACAGCACTTGCGCTCAGCCCGCGGCTCCGCTACGGATCTTGCGGCTGTGGGTGTGCACTTCGTCGACGAGTTCGGCGACGTGGTCGGGCGACGTGAACTGCGAAATGCCGTGGCCGAGGTTGAATACGTGACCCGGATGATTGCCGTAGCTGTCGAGCACCGCGCGCGCCTGCTCGCGCACCACGGCCGGCGGCGCAAACAGGATCGTCGGGTCGAGGTTGCCCTGCAGCGCGACGCGCCCGGCGACGCGTTCGCGCGCGGCGCCGAGATTGACGGTCCAGTCGAGGCCGACGGCGTCGACGCCGGTCGCCGCGATTTCCTCGAGCCACAGCCCGCCGCCCTTCGTGAACGTGATCACCGGCACGCGCTCGCCGTCGTGCTCGCGCTTCAGCTGCGCGACCACGCGACGGATGTAGTCCAGCGAGAAGCGCTGGTATGCGCCGTCCGCCAGCGCGCCGCCCCACGTATCGAAAATCATCACGGCCTGCGCGCCGGCTTCGATCTGCGCGTTCAGGTAAGCGGCCACGGCCTGCGCGTTCACGTCGAGGATCCGGTGCATCAGGTCGGGCCGCGAATATGCCATCGACTTCACCGTGCGGAAATCGTCCGACCCGCCGCCTTCGACCATGTAGCACGCGAGCGTCCACGGGCTGCCCGAGAAGCCGATCAGCGGCACGCGCTGGCGGCCCTGGCCGTCGGTCAGCGCGCGGCGGATCTCGCGCACGGCGCCCGTCACGTAGCCGAGCGTCTCCTCGATGTCCGGCACCGCGAGCTTCGCGACGTCGGCCTCGGTGCGCACCGGATGCGCGAACTTCGGCCCTTCGCCGACCTGGAAGTCGAGGCCGAGACCCATCGCGTCGGGGATCGTCAGGATGTCCGAGAACAGGATCGCGGCGTCGAGCGGGAAGCGCTCGAGCGGCTGCAGCGTCACTTCGGTCGCGTAGTCGGGATTCTTCGCGAGGCCGAGGAAGCTGCCGGCGCGCGCGCGCGTCGCGTTGTATTCGGGCAGATAGCGGCCGGCCTGACGCATCAGCCAGATCGGCGTGTAGTCGGTCGGCTCGCGCAGAAGCGCACGCAGGAAGGTGTCGTTGAGCAGGGTATGGGCCACGGTAGGAGCGACGATGCGAAGGCAAAGCGGCATTTTACCGGAGCGCGGCCGCACGGCCGCGTATGCCGATGCGATGGCGGCCATATGACGCGCGCGATGGCTCCGCTATGATCGGACGCTGATATCGAATCGAACGAAGGAGGAGACCGATGAAGACATTCGCCACGCTGGCCACGCTCACCGCTGCGATGCTTTGCTGCGCCGCCGCGCACGCGCAGGGTACGACCGCGACGGCGGCCCCGACCGCCGCAGCCGTCGGCTCGCGGCTCGACGACGTGGTCGCACGCGGCACGCTGCGCGTGTGCACGACGGGCGACTACAAGCCGTATTCGTACCACCGGACGGACGGCCGTTTCGAGGGCATCGACATCGAGATGGCCGAGTCGCTCGCGAAATCGCTCGGCGTGAAGGCCGACTTCGTGAAGACGAGCTGGTCGAACCTCACCAACGACTTCGTCGCGAAGTGCGATATCGCGGTGGGCGGCGTGTCGACGACACTCGAGCGCCAGAAGCGCGTGTTCTTCACGCAGCCGTACGTGGTCGACGGCAAGACGCCGATCGTGCGCTGCGCGGATGCCGACAAGTACCAGACCGTCGCGCAGATCGACCGGCCCGAGACCCGCGTGATCGTGAACCCGGGCGGCACCAACGAGCGCTTCGCGAAGCAGTTCTTCACGCATGCGAACCTGAGCGTCTATCCGGACAACGTGACGATCTTCAAGCAGATCCTCGCGGGCAAGGCGGACGTCATGGTGACGGATGCGTCCGAGACGCTGCTGCAGCAAAAGCTGAATCCGGGCCTGTGTTCCGTGCATCCGGACAAGCCGTTCCAGTTCGGCGAAAAGGCGTACATGGTGCCGCGCGGCGACGTCGTGTTCCAGCAGTACGTCGACCAGTGGCTGCACCTGGCGCTGTCGTCCGGCGAATACCAGGCGATCTCCGACAAGTGGCTGAAGTGAGCACGAGCGCTCGCCCAACAAGCGGCCGATAACCGGCAGGGACGCCGTCATTGCCGCCGGCCGGGCGCACCGCCGTTACACATCGGCGTGGCACCCGGCCGGCGTGAAATCGCGAAAACCGGCCGAATGGCCGACTATCGCGTGCCCCAATCACGTTTCAAAATCTTTCCGACGAATGATTCGTCAGATGCGGTATCTGCCGCGCGATGCGCATTCCAGCGTGTAAATCGGCAATTCATCGACGTCGATACGCATGAAAAACGCATTACGCGCACCCGATGAAAACTCTGCGGAAAAGATGGGTAAATATGACCTTTTTCAGGACCCCGAAAACAGCAAAAAATCCCGGAAAGCCTTATCTGGCGGGCGTTACAACCTGAAACACTTTGTTACCGCGAGGGGTCATTAATTCGCCCACAATGGCCTCAACGGTTTCAACACGGATGCGGTCTCGTGTGCCAAGTGTGAGCGGACGCGAAGCGCTGCGAGCCAGTCGGTCACGTACCGAAGCCCTTCCGAGGGGCATCCCTGTTGGAGTCGTTTCCGGCCCCCCGCCGGACTCGGTTTCATCTTTGGTCTCCTCGCGCTAACCCCGTAGCGTGTGGTTTTTAGCGGGCTAATAAGCCCGCTTTTTTTCGTCCATCGAAAACGCAACGGCCCGCAGGCCGTCGCGTTCGTCCCGCGCCGGGCCGCTCGGTTCTTTCAAGCGGTCTTCTGCACGTCGAGCTTCAGTTCGTCGATCATCCGCTCGCGCATCACGAACTTCTGCACCTTGCCCGTCACCGTCATCGGCAGCTCGTCGACGAAGCGGATGTAGCGCGGAATCTTGTAGTGCGCGATCTGGCCGCTGCAGAATGCGCGCACGTCGTCCTCGGTCATCTGCTCGTCCGCACGCAGCACGATCCACGCGCACAGCTCCTCGCCGTATTTCGCGTCGGGCACGCCGAACACCTGCGCGCTCTGAATCTTCGGATGCCTGAACAGGAATTCCTCGATCTCGCGCGGATACACGTTCTCGCCGCCGCGAATCACCATGTCCTTCAGCCGGCCGACGATGTTGCAATAGCCGTCGGCGTCGAGCGTCGCGAGGTCGCCCGTATGCATCCAGCCGTCGACCAGCACCTCGCGTGTCTTCGCGTCGTCGTCCCAGTAGCCGAGCATCACCGAATAGCCCTTCGTGCACAGCTCGCCGGTCGCGCCGACCGGCACGATCTCGCCGTTCGGGTCGACGATCTTCACCTCCAGGTGCGGCTGGATGCGGCCGACCGTCGTCGTGCGCTTTTCGAGCGGGTCGTCGGTCGAGCTCTGGAACGACACGGGACTCGTCTCCGTCATCCCGTACGCGATCGTGATCTCGGACAAATGCATCTGCGACACGACGCGCTTCATCGTCTCGATCGGGCACGGCGAGCCGGCCATGATCCCGGTGCGCAGCGTCGACAGGTCGAACTTCGCGAAGTCCGGATGATCGAGCTCCGCGATGAACATCGTCGGCACGCCGTGCAGCGCGGTGCAGCGCTCGTCGGCAACGGCCGCGAGCGTCGCGACCGGATCGAACGCCTCGCCGGGGAACACCATCGCCGCGCCCTTCGACACGCACGCGAGCACGGCCAGCACCATCCCGAAGCAGTGATACAGCGGCACCGGGATGCAGAGCGAATCCTGCTCGGTGAAGCGCATCGCCATCGCGATCGAGCGCGCGTTGTTGACGACGTTGCGGTGCGTGAGCGTCGCGCCCTTCGGGCTGCCGGTCGTGCCGCTGGTGAACTGGATGTTGATCGGATCGGTGGCCGCGAGCGTCGCGCCGATCGCGTCGAGCCGCGCGACATCGAGCGTGCCGCGGCCGCGCGCCATCACGTCCGCGAAGCGGAACATGCCGGCCGGCGCGACCTCGCCCATCGACACGACCGTGCGCAGGCTCGGCACGCGCGCCGCATGCAGGTCGCCCGGCGTCGCGCTCGCGAGTTCCGGTGCGATGGTCTGCAGCATCTCGACGTACGCCGATGTCTTGAAGCGCTCGGCCGCGATCACGGCCTTGCAGCCGACCTTGTTCAGCGCGTATTCGAGTTCCGCGAGCCGGTAGGCCGGGTTGATGTTGACGAGGACCGCGCCGATGCGCGCGGTCGCGAACTGCGTGAGCAGCCATTCGCTGCGGTTCGGCGACCAGATGCCGACGCAATCGCCCTTCACGATCCCGAGCGCGGCGAGGCCCGCCGCGAGCACGTCGACCTCGTGCGCGAACGCGCGCCAGGTCCAGCGCACCTGCTGTTCGCGAAACACAACGGCCGGGCGATCGGGAAAGCGGCCCGCCGTGTCGAGCAGGAACCGGCTGATCGTCGCGTCGGATAGCGGCACGTCGGTCGCGCCGCGCACGTACGACAGTCCGTTTTCGGGCGCGATCAGCGCCCCCTTGCCAAGGTCTGCTGCCATCGATGTCTCCGTCCGTTTTTGTCTGATCGGCCCGGCGCGCGGCTGACGCGCGCGCCTGCTCCGCCGCGATCGCGGCGGACTGCCTCTGCCCGGATGATGCCGCGCTCTGCTGACGCCACTCTGACATCAAATCGCGGCGGGCGGATGAAATAGCACGACCGGACGATACGATCCGGTCCGCAAAAAACAGACGAAAACGACGGACGAAAAAAAAGCAGCCCGAAGGCTGCTTTCTTTCGCTGGATACGCGCGCGCGGCTCAGTGCCGGCTGCGAATCTTCGCCAGACGCTGGATCGCTTCGAGCTGCGCCATCGCGGTCGCGAGCTCGGATTGCGCCTTTGCGAGGTCGAGGTCCGACTTCGCGTTCTGCAGCGTTTCCTCGGCACGCTTGCGCGCTTCCTCGGCTTTCGCCGCGTCGAGGTCCTTGCCGCGGATCGCGGTATCGGCGAGCACCGTCACGGCGCCCGGCTGCACTTCGAGAATGCCGCCTGCGACGAACACGAATTCGTCGTTGCCGCCCTCGACTTCGATGCGCACCGCACCCGGACGAATCCGCGTGATCAGCGGCGTGTGACCCGGCAGAATACCCAGCTCACCCGTTTCGCCCGGCAGCGCGACGAATTTCGCCTCGCCCGAGAAGATCTGCTCTTCCGCGCTGACGACGTCTACTTTGATGGTTGCCATATCGACTCCTGGTTGAGCGTATTACGTGGGCGCCCGCCCGTGAAAAGATGCCGTCGAGACATCCTTCACGAACGCACGGGCGCCCGCTGCGTTACACCCGACCTTTACTGGATCTTCTTGGCCTTTTCGAAGGCTTCGTCGATCGTGCCGACCATGTAGAACGCCTGTTCCGGCAGGTGGTCGCACTCGCCGTCGACGATCATCTTGAAGCCACGGATCGTTTCCTTCAGCGGCACGTACTTGCCCGGCGAGCCCGTGAACACTTCAGCGACGTGGAACGGCTGCGACAGGAAACGCTGGATCTTACGAGCGCGCGCGACCGACAGCTTGTCTTCCGGCGACAGTTCGTCCATGCCCAGAATCGCGATGATGTCGCGCAGTTCCTTGTAGCGCTGCAGCGTCTGCTGAACGCGACGGGTGATCGAGTAGTGCTCTTCACCGATCACGTTCGGGTCGATCTGGCGCGACGTCGAGTCGAGCGGGTCGACCGCCGGGTAGATACCCAGCGAAGCGATGTCACGCGACAGAACGACGGTTGCGTCCAAGTGGCCGAAAGTGGTTGCCGGCGACGGGTCGGTCAAGTCGTCCGCAGGGACGTACACGGCCTGAACCGACGTAATCGAGCCCTTCTTGGTCGACGTGATGCGTTCCTGCAGCTTGCCCATTTCTTCAGCCAGCGTCGGCTGATAGCCCACTGCCGACGGCATACGGCCGAGCAGTGCCGACACTTCGGTACCGGCCAGCGTGAAACGGTAGATGTTGTCGACGAAGAACAGCACGTCGAGGCCTTCGTCACGGAAGTGCTCGGCCATCGTCAGGCCGGTCAGCGCGACGCGCAGACGGTTGCCCGGCGGCTCGTTCATCTGGCCGTACACCAGCGCGACCTTGTCGAGAACGTTCGAGTCCTTCATTTCGTGGTAGAAGTCGTTCCCTTCACGGGTACGCTCGCCCACGCCCGCGAACACGGAGTAACCGCCGTGTTCCTTCGCGATGTTGTTGATGAGCTCCATCATGTTGACGGTCTTGCCCACGCCAGCACCGCCGAACAGGCCAACCTTGCCGCCCTTCGCGAACGGGCAGATCAGGTCGATGACCTTGATACCCGTTTCGAGCAGTTCGGTCGACGGCGACAGTTCGTCGAACGCCGGAGCCTTCTGGTGGATCGAACGCGTGTGTTCGCTTTCGATCGGGCCGGCTTCGTCGATCGGACGGCCGAGCACGTCCATGATACGACCGAGGGTCGGCTTGCCGACCGGCACCGAAATCGGCTTGCTCGTGTTCTTCACGGTCAGGCCGCGGCGCAGGCCGTCGGATGCACCCAGACAAATGGTACGGACCACGCCGTCGCCCAGCTGCTGCTGGACTTCGAGCGTCAGTTCCGAGCCATCGAGAATGAGCGCGTCGTAGATCTTCGGCATGCTGTCGCGCGGGAATTCCACGTCGATAACGGCGCCGATGCACTGTACGATCTTGCCTTCTACCAAAGCAGCAGTACTCATCGCTTTTCCTTTAAATACCTGATTCTTTACTCGCGCAAAGGCGCAGTTGTCGTCCCGGGCGCGCGCTTAAACAGCGGCTGCGCCGCCGACGATCTCCGACAGTTCTTTCGTAATCGCGGCCTGGCGGCTCTTGTTGTACACGAGCTGCAGTTCGCTGATCACCGTCTTCGCGTTGTCGGACGCGGCCTTCATCGCGACCATCCGCGCCGATTGCTCGGACGCCATGTTCTCCGCGACGGCCTGGTACACCAGCGCCTCGACGTAACGCACGAGCAGTTCGTCGACGACTGCCTGCGCGTCCGGCTCGTAGATGTAGTCCCACGACGTGGCCGGCGTACCGTCATCGGCTTCGAAGTGTTCCGACGACAGCGGCAGCAGCTGCTCGATCACGGCTTCCTGCTTCATCGTGTTGACGAAGCGCGTGTAAGCGATATAAACCGCCGACAGCTTGCCTTCCGAGTACAGATCGAGCTGCGTCTTCACGGCGCCGATCAGCTTGTCCAGATGCGGGGTGTCGCCGAGGTGCACGACCTGCGACATCACCTTCGCGCCGAAGCGGTTCAGGAACCCGAGGCCCTTGCCGCCGATCGCGGTGGCTTCGACCTTCTGGCCCTTCTCTTCCAGCTCCTTGAACTTCTGCACCGTCGCACGCAGCACGTTGGTGTTCAGACCGCCGCAAAGACCCTTGTCCGTCGTGACGAGGATGATGCCGGCCGTCTTCGCGCCGTCGTTTGCCACCATGAACGGGTGGCGGTACTCCGGGTTCGCGCGGCTCATGTGCGCGGCGATGGCACGGACCTTGTCTGCATACGGACGAGCGGCGCGCATGCGTTCCTGCGCGCGACGCATCTTCGATGCGGCCACCATCTCCATCGCCTTCGTGATCTTGCGCGTGTTCTGCACGCTCTTGATCTTGCCGCGAATTTCCTTCATTCCAGCCATAGCTTGCTCCTTGACCGAAGCGGCGCGGGCGCATCAGCACCCGCGCGGCCTCAGTGTGTCACTCGCGGATCAATAGGCACCGGACTTCTTGAAGGATTCGATCGCCGAGCGCAGTGCGCCTTCGTCGTCCTTCGAGAGATCCTTGGTGTCTTCGATGCGCTTGATGAGGTCAGCGTGGCTGGTCTTCAGGTTGTCGCGCAGGCCCTTCTCGAACGACAGCACTTGCTTGACGTCGAGATCGTCGAGGTAGCCGTTGTTCGCGGCGTACAGCGACACGGCCAGTTCCCACACCTGCAGCGGCTGGTACTGCGGCTGCTTCAGCAGTTCCGTCACGCGGCGGCCGCGCTCGAGCTGCTTGCGGGTCGCTTCGTCGAGGTCCGATGCGAACTGCGCGAATGCGGCCAGTTCACGGTACTGCGCGAGGTCGGTACGGATACCGCCCGACAGCTTCTTCACGACCTTCGTCTGAGCGGCGCCACCGACTCGCGACACCGACACGCCGGCGTTGATTGCCGGGCGGATGCCTGCGTTGAACAGGTCGGTTTCCAGGAAGATCTGGCCGTCGGTAATCGAGATCACGTTCGTCGGAACGAACGCGGTCACGTCGCCAGCCTGCGTTTCGATGACCGGCAGTGCCGTCAGCGACCCGCTCTTGCCCTTCACTTCGCCGTTCGTGAACTTCTCGACGTACTCTTCCGACACGCGAGCAGCACGCTCGAGCAGACGCGAGTGCAGATAGAACACGTCACCCGGATATGCTTCACGGCCCGGCGGGCGGCGCAGCAGCAGCGAGATCTGACGGTATGCCCAAGCTTGCTTGGTCAAGTCGTCATAGATGATCAGCGCGTCCTGGCCGCGGTCGCGGAAGTATTCGCCCATCGTGCAGCCGGCGTACGGTGCGAGGTACTGCATCGCTGCCGAATCCGAAGCCGAAGCGGCGACGACGATCGTGTATTCCATCGCGCCCGTTTCTTCGAGCTTGCGAACCACGTTCATGATCGACGAAGCCTTCTGGCCGATCGCGACGTAGATACAGATCAGGTCCTTGCCCTTCTGGTTGATGATCGCGTCGAGCGCCACCGCGGTCTTGCCGCACTGACGGTCGCCGATGATCAGCTCACGCTGGCCACGGCCGATCGGCACCATCGCGTCGATCGACTTGATGCCCGTCTGCACCGGCTGCGACACCGACTTACGCCAGATCACGCCCGGGGCGATCTTTTCGATCGCGTCGGTCAGCTTCGCGTTGACCGGGCCCTTGCCGTCGATCGGGTTGCCGAGCGCGTCGACCACGCGGCCGACGAGTTCCGGACCGACCGGGACTTCCAGAATGCGGCCCGTCGTCTTGACGATGTCGCCTTCCGAGATGTGTTCGTATTCGCCGAGAATCACCGCGCCGACCGAGTCGCGCTCGAGGTTCAGCGCGAGGCCGAACGTGTTGCCCGGAAACTCGAGCATTTCGCCCTGCATCACGTCCGACAGGCCGTGGATGCGCACGATACCGTCGGTCACGGAGATCACGGTGCCCTGGTTGCGAACGTCTGCGCTCGCTTCAAGGCCCTGGATCCGGCTCTTGATCAGCTCGCTGATCTCAGAGGGATTGAGTTGCATTATTCGCTCCTGATAGTCAATTCTGTTGCGTGCCGGCGTGGCGCTCAGGCGGTCAAGGCAGCCTGCATCGATGCGAGGCGCGCGCGAACCGAGGTGTCGAGCACTTCGTCGCCGACCGTCACGCGCACGCCGCCGATCAGCGACGAATCGACTTCGACCGTCGGCTTCAGCTTGCGCTTGAACTTGCGTTCGAGGCCAGAGACGAGGCTTTCGAGATCCGCGCCGTTCAGCGGGAACGCGCTCACGATCTCGGCGTCGGCTGCACCTTCGCGTTCGTTCTTGAGCGCCTCGAACTGCTCGGCGATTTCCGGCAGCAGCGCGATGCGATGATTGTCGACCAGCATCTGCACGAAGTTCTTCGCTTCGGCGCCAGCCGCGACCGGCGACTTCACCGCAGCAAGCAGCAGCTCGGCCACTTGCGTGCGCGTCACCTTCGGGCTCGACGCGACCGACAGCACTTCCGGCAGACGCGCAACCTGGGCCAGCTCTTGCACGAGCGTGGACCAGGCGGCGATGTCACCTCCCTCGGCCACGCGGAACAGCGCTTCTGCGTAAGGGCGGGCGATGGTTGCAAGTTCGGCCATGATCAGAGCTCGGCTTTCAGTTGATTCAGCAGTTGGGCGTGGGCCGTTTGATCGACTTCGCGCTTCAGGATCTGCTCGGCGCCCTTCACGGCCAGCGCGGCGACTTCGCCACGCAGCGCTTCGCGCGCCTTCACGATTTGCTGTTCTGCTTCCGCTTTCGCCTGGGCGACGATGCGGGCGGCTTCAGCCTGGGCGTTGGCCTTGATTTCCTCGGCGACCGCCTGGGCACGCTTTTCAGCGTCGGCGATGCGCTGCTGGCCGTCGTTGCGGGCCTGCGCGAGTTCCTGGTCCACGCGCTTGTGCGCTGCGTCGAGTTCCGCCTTGCCCTTCTCCGCGGCGGCGAGGCCGTCGGCGATCTTCTTCGAACGTTCGTCGAGGGCGTTGATCAACGGCGGCCACACGAACTTCATCGTGAACCACGCGAGGACCAGGAACACGACCATTTGCGCAAACAGAGTTGCGTTGAGATTCACGGTGTTTCCTTATCTGCTATTCCGGAAAAATGAAACGGTAAGGCGCTCATCGAGTTGCATTCGATCAGCGCCCCAAGTCTCCGTTCCGCCCTGCGCCGGCTTACGCCGGGCGCATATTTCCGAGGAACCTTAGCCTGCGAGCTTCGACAGGAGCGGGTTCGCGAACGCGAACAGCATTGCGACACCAACGCCGATCAGGAATGCAGCGTCGATCAGGCCGGCCAGCAGGAACATCTTCGTTTGCAGCGGGTTGATGAGTTCCGGCTGACGTGCGCAGGCTTCGATGTACTTGCCACCCATCAGCGCGATACCGATACAGGCGCCGATTGCACCCAGGCCGATGATGATGCCGATACCGATGGCGGTCAGACCCTGGATGTTGGCGATGTAAGCTTGCATGATCACTCCTTTGTGAAAAGACTTGGAACTGAGATTTAAAAAACTAAAACGGAAACTCTTTTTTGCACGCCGCGCTTAGTGCTTGTCGTGCGCCTGGCCGAGATACACCAGCGTCAGCATCATGAAAATGAATGCCTGCAACAGAACAATCAGGATGTGGAAGATTGCCCAGACGCTACCCGCGATCACGTGACCAATGAAGCCGAGGAACGTTGCGTCGCCACCGAAGCTCCACATGCTGCCGAGCAGGGCGATCAACAGGAACAACAGCTCACCCGCGTACATGTTGCCGAACAGCCGCATGCCGAGGGAAACGGTCTTTGCGAGATATTCGACGATGTTCAGCGCGAGGTTCGGGATCCACAGCAGCGGGTGGGCGCCGAACGGGGCCGACAGCAGCTCATGCACAAAGCCGCCCGCGCCCTTGATCTTGATGCTGTAGTAGATCATCAGGACAAACACGCCGAGCGCGATGCCGAGCGTGCCGTTCAGGTCGGCCGTCGGGACGATGCGATGGTGGGAAATCACGTCCGACAGACCGAGCAGGCCGATGACGCGGCCCGGCAGGTCGACGGGGAGGAAGTCGAGGGAGTTCATCAGCGCGACCCACACGAACACCGTGAGGGCGAGCGGAGCGATGAAGGTGCGGTTGCCGTGGACGATGGCCTTCGATTGATCCTCGACCATTTCGACGAGCATCTCGATCGCACACTGGAAACGGCCCGGCACGCCCGAGGTCGCCTTGCGGGCGGCCAGACGCAGCAGGACGATCGTCACGATGCCGCACACGATCGACCAGAACAGCGTGTCGAGGTTCCAGACGTGGATGTCGAAAATCGACGTCTGATGCGAGGTGGAGAAATTCTGCAAGTGGTGCGCAATGTACTCGGACGGATCCGGACCGCGCGTGCCTTCGCTAGCTGCCATATCGTTAATGCCACCCAAATTGTCGAAAATCGTTTTGCCCCGTTCCGCAATACGCTATTGCGGGAACGGGCCGGCGCGGTTCGTTGTCGAAACCGCACGCTGCTTGTTGCTTACCGCCAGGCCAGCGCGATCCAGTACGTCTTCAGCACGACGAGGTAGGTGACGAGGAGCGCCGGCCAGTGCACGCCGGCATAGCCGTACGCCACTGCGGCGAACATCCCGATCGTCACGCCGAGCTTCAGGGCTTCGCCCATCACCCAGCTCATCACGGTGGCCGAACCACCTGCCTTCAGTCGTGCCACGAACAACGCGCTTGGCACCCAGCCGATCGCCCCGCCCAGAAACGCGGATTGCGCAGCGGCGCCCGGCGACTTTGAAAACAGCCACCACGCCAGCGTTGCAACCAGGGACAAGACCACCTGCGCGATCACCACCTTGTAGGGGGTCACGCGCGACGGCTTGCTCACGTTCGGACCGAACAGCCTCTCGGCTTCCGTCCGCGTGAGCGGAACGATGTTGTTATCTTGCAGCTCGGCATCCCAGTCGTCGTCATCGGACTCGCGCCGCTCGCCGGCCGCTGAAGCGGTGCGTTGCGCTCGGTGATCATCGTGCCTGTCGTTCGGCGCCTGACCCGCCATCGCAATCTTCCGCAAAATCCTTGAACCCGGCCCCAAGCTTTCCGAAAGCTTTCAGGGGTGCCTAGCTAACAAATCCGGGCGATTGTAAGCGATAGTTGCAGGTGATTCAAGGCTTTAGACGCGACAAAAACCAGCGTAAAACGACGCCTCATCATGTGAAAAACGCGCGCGTCGATGACGTACGATGACAGTTGTAAGGTCGGTTTTTCGTACCGGCATTTCTCGCCCAAAAAAATGCGGACGCAACGAAGTGACGTGACGGCGACGTGCGGTGCGGGCGCCGCCGACGTGGCGCGATGGCAGCAGGAACTCTGCTGTGACGCGAACACGGGAAACGATCCGACGCGGCGATGACCAATAGAGGAAACACTGTGGCCACAGTGTCGAGCGCGATGCGCGAAATACGCTCGAACCGAGCGCGCCGATGCCCGCAATCAGTTGTTGCGCCACCACAGTCGAACGACTGTGGTGGCGCAACACTTATCAACAGGCCCGGCCTCGCAACGACAAGGAACGCTGTGCGCCCTCCCCGCCAGGCTTGCGGCATGCGCGCGCCGCACTAGTCCGCATTGCTCAGCCGTGAACGAGCAACCACGCACCCAGCGCCGCGCTCGCGAGCGCGAACGGAATCGACACGAGGTGAAACGGCAGCCACATGCGCGGCTCCTTCGCGAGACGCACCGCGATCAGGTTCGCGAGCGAACCGATCGCGAAACCGAAGCCGCCGACCGATACGCCGAACGCGAGCGCCCGCCAGTCGCGCGTGAATTCCGACAACAGGATCGCCGCCGGCACGTTGCTGATTCCCTGTGACACCACCGCGCCCGCCGCGAACACGCGTAGCGGCGAATCGAGATGGGTTCGCGCGATCGCATCGTGGACGACCGGCAGCGCGGCCGCGCTGCGCAGCACAACGAACATCAGCACGAAGATCAGCAGCAGCAGCCAGTCGATCTTCAGGACTGCGTCACGTCTCGCCACCAGCAGCGCGATCACGACGCCGATCAGGCCCGGCACGGGATTGTGCGCATCGGCGAGCAGCACGAACGCACCGAACAGCACCGCCGCAAGCAAAGCATGCATGCGCTGCACGGGAACGGCCTGGACGTCTCCCGACAGATCGAGCGGCTTCGCGCGAAACGCGCACGCCGTCAGCACGAGCAGCAGCGCCATCAACGCCAGCGCGAGCGGCCCGAGCGTGACGACGAAGCGGCCGAACGACACGCCGCTCAATTGCCACAGGAAAAGGTTCTGGGGATTGCCGAGCGGGGTCGCGACGGACCCCGCGTTGACGGCCAGCGCGACCACGATCACGAGCCGCCGGAACGGCAGCGGCGTCAACGTGCGCAGCGATACCATCAGCGGCACGACGACGAACAACGCGACATCGTTGGTGAGCCACATCGCGAGCGCCGCCGCGAACACGACGAGCAGCATCGCGAGCCCGCGCTCGGAATGCACGTGATGCACGATGCGATGCGCGAGCCACATCAGGCACCCGGACAGCTCGAGCGCCTTGGTCAGCATCAGCAGACCCGCGAGCGTCGCTACGGTCTGCCAGTCGACGAGACCGACCAGTGCGCCAACTGGTTGCGGACGCAACCACTGCAGCACAATCAGCGCAAGCGCCAGCACCGTCAGTACGGGTTCCTGCAAAAGCCAGCCAAGCCACCGGCGCGGCGCCGGCGCGCCCGTGTTTTCCATCGATCGTGCCTCGTTATTCTTCGGTCGCGACGTTGCCGCGCAGACGCGCAAGAATGCCCTCGAGCGCGTCGAGGTTGCCGAAGTCGATCATCACCTGCCCTCGCCCGCGGCGGCCGAGCTTGATCTTCACCGTCGACGCGAGCAGGTCGGACAACTCCTCCTCGAGACGACGCGTGTCGCGGCCGCCATCGTCCTTCGCGCGCGCCTTCACCGCCGGCGCTTCCTTCGTCGTATGCGCGACCAGCTTCTCGGTCTCGCGCACCGACATGCGCTTGTTGACCACCTGGTGCGCGAGCGTGATCTGCGTGGCGGCATCGACCGCAAGCAGCGCACGCGCATGGCCCATGTCGAGGTCGCCGGCCAGCAACATCGTCTGCACCGGCGCCGCGAGGTTCAGCAGGCGCAGCAGGTTCGATACCGCGCTGCGCGAGCGGCCAACCGATTCGGCCGCCTGTTCGTGCGTGAAACCGAACTCATCGAGCAGGCGCTGGATACCGTGCGCCTCTTCCAGCGGATTCAGATCCTCGCGCTGGATGTTCTCGATCAGCGCCATCGCGGCGGCAGCCTGATCGGACACGTCCTTCACGAGCACCGGCACTTCGTCGAGGCCGGCCAGGCGTGCCGCGCGGAAACGCCGCTCGCCCGCGATGATTTCGTATTTGTCAGATGAAATAGGTCGTACCAGGATCGGCTGCATCACGCCTTGCGCGCGAATGCTGGCCGCCAGCTCCTGCAGGCTGCCTTCGTCCATCCGCGTCCGCGGCTGGTACTTGCCGGCCTGCAGCTTGCCGAGCGCGAGCGTGTTCGGCGCCCCTTCGATCTTCACCGCTTCGGTGATGTCCGCACTGCCGCCGAGCAGCGCTTCGAGGCCACGTCCCAAGCCCTTCTTCTTTGGTACCGCGTTCATGTCTTTCTTCCTCGCTTCGCTCATGTCCGGATCACGACACCTCGAACGCGCGCACGCGATCGATCATCTCGGCACCAAACTGGAGATACGCCTGCGCACCGCGCGAGTTACGGTCGAATACGACGCCCGGCAACCCGTAACTCGGCGCTTCCGCCAAGCGCACGTTGCGCGGAATCACCGCGTCGAACACCTTGTCGCCGAAGTGCGCTTTCAGTTGATCGGAAACTTGTTGCTGCAGCGTGATACGCGGATCGAACATCACGCGCAGCAAGCCAATGATCTTCAGATCGCGGTTCATGTTCGCGTGAACCTGCTTGATCGTATTGACGAGATCCGACAGCCCCTCCAGCGCGAAGTATTCGCACTGCATCGGGATCACGACGCCATGCGCCGCGCACAGTCCGTTCAGCGTCAGCAGCGACAGCGTCGGCGGGCAATCGATCAACACGAAGTCGTAGTCGTCGGCCACGTGTTCGAGCGCGGCCTTCAACCGTCGCTCGCGGTTATCGATGCTGATCAGCTCGATCTCCGCACCGGACAGTTCACGGTTGGCCGGCAGCACGTCGTACGTGACACCTTCCGGACGCACGCGCGCGTCCGTCACCGAGACGCCGTCGACCAGCACTTCGTACACGGTCGACTCGCAGGCGGCCTTGTCGATCCCGCTGCCCATCGTCGCGTTGCCCTGCGGGTCGAGATCGATCAGCAGGACTCGTTGCTCCTGCGCTGCAAGGCTTGCGGCGAGATTGACCGATGTCGTCGTCTTGCCGACGCCCCCCTTCTGGTTCGCAACGCAGAAGATCTTTGCCATCGTTGGTGTGTTCCCTTTACCTTCAAACAAACGGCGCGCTACCGCGCACCTTCAATTCGCCTCGTCGACGGTGACCTCGATCAGATGCCGTTCGGCATCGAGCATCGGTACCGCCAGCCGCATCGTCTGCTTTACGTGACTGCCTTCCGGCAGCCGTGCAATTTCGTCGTCCGGATGGACACCCTTCATTGCCCAGATCGATCCGCCGGGCGCGACGAGATGTCGAGCAAGTTTAACGAAGTCGGATAGATCCGCGAAAGCGCGGGATACGATCATGTCGAATTTTTCCGGAACTTCGACACCCGGCTGCAGCGATTCGACACGCCCGGTGACGATAGACAGGTTCGCGAGCTTCAGCTCGGCGCGCATCTGCGTCTGGAATGCAGACTTCTTCTGCACGATATCGTTCAGCGTGACCCGCCAGTCCGGCTGGACGATCGCCAGCACGATACCGGGCAATCCGCCGCCCGACCCCACGTCGAGCACGCGCGCCGATGCACGGGCGCGCAGATGCGGAACGATGGAGAGCGAATCGAGAATGTGCTGGATCAGCATCTGCTTCGGGTCGCGGATCGCGGTCAGGTTGTAGACCGCGTTCCACTTGCCGAGCAGCGCGACATAGTCGAGCAGCTGGTTGCGTTGTGCATCCGTCAACGTGATGTCGAGCGCGGCCGTGCCGTCGACGAGCATCTGTTCAAGTACGTCCCGATTAACCGCCGGCGCGCGACGCGCCGTCATTGTTGCGTCGGGACGGTGCCGTCCCCCTGTTCCGTCACTTCCGCGGCGGCGCTGTTACGACGGCCGAGGCCCCGGCGTTTCAGGTGCACCATCAGCAGCGAGATCGCAGCCGGCGTGACGCCCGAAATCCGCGATGCCTGGCCGATCGTTTCCGGGCGGAACTCGTTCAGCTTCTGGCTCACTTCGAACGACAGGCCGCGCACCTCGCGGTAGTCGATACCGTCCGGCAGGCGTGTGTTCTCGTTCGCATCGTTGCGCTCGATCTCGCTGGCCTGCCGCTCGATATAGCCCTGATATTTGATGCCAATCTCGACCTGCTCCTTGATCTGCTCGAGCAGCACCGGATCATCGGCCAGTGGCTCCGCAGGCGCACATTCACCGCCCTTCAGGCCGCACACACCGTCGTAGCTGATACCGGGGCGGCGCAGCAGTTCGGCGAGGCTGTACTCGTGATCGATCGCCTTGCCGAGCAACGCAGTCGCCTCTTCAGGCGGCAGCGTCTTCGGCGTGACCCACGTCGACTTCAGTCGTTCGGTTTCACGTGAAACAGCGTCGCGCTTCCGACTGAACGCATCCCAGCGCACGTCGTCGACGAGGCCCAGCTCGCGGCCAATCTCGGTCAGGCGCATGTCCGCATTGTCTTCACGCAGGCTCAGACGGTATTCGGCACGACTCGTGAACATCCGGTACGGCTCGGCCACGCCACGCGTGACGAGGTCATCGACCAGCACGCCAAGATAGGCCTGATCGCGACGCGGGCACCATGCGTCCTTCTCCTGCACGTAGCGGCCTGCATTCAGGCCGGCCAGCAGCCCTTGTGCGGCTGCTTCTTCGTAGCCGGTCGTGCCGTTGATCTGGCCCGCAAAAAACAGCCCGTTGATCGCCTTCGTCTCGAGCGACGCCTTCAGCGCGCGCGGGTCGAAGTAGTCGTATTCGATCGCGTAGCCGGGGCGCAGGATGTGCGCGTTCTCAAGGCCGCGCATCGAGTGCACGAGATCGAGCTGCACGTCGAACGGCAGGCTCGTCGAAATCCCGTTCGGATAGAACTCGTTGGTCGTCAGCCCTTCCGGCTCAAGGAAGATCTGGTGCGATTCCTTCGATGCGAACCGGTGAATCTTGTCCTCGATCGACGGGCAGTAACGCGGGCCGACACCTTCGATCACGCCTGTATACATAGGCGAACGGTCGAGGCCGCCGCGAATGATGTCGTGGGTGCGCTCGTTCGTGTGCGTCACCCAGCACGGCAGCTGCTGCGGATGCTGCTCCGCACGGCCCAGAAACGAGAATACGGGGATCGGATCGAGGTCGCCCGGCTGCTCGTCCAGCTTCGAAAAGTCGATCGAGCGGCCATCGATACGCGGCGGCGTACCGGTCTTCAGGCGGCCCTGCGGCAGCTTCAGCTCCTTCAGGCGGGCCGACAGCGACACCGCCGCCGGATCGCCCGCGCGACCGCCCGTATAGTTGTTCAGGCCGACGTGAATCTTGCCGTCGAGGAACGTACCGGCCGTCAGCACGACCGCACGTGCGCGGAAGCGGATGCCGATCTGCGTGACGGCGCCGACCACGCGGTCGCCTTCGACCATCAGGTCGTCGACAGCCTGCTGGAACAGCCACAGGTTCGGTTGGTTCTCGAGCCGATGGCGGATTGCAGCCTTGTACAGGATGCGGTCAGCCTGCGCACGCGTCGCGCGCACGGCCGGGCCCTTCGACGAGTTGAGGATCCGGAACTGAATACCGCTCTCGTCCGTCGCGGCGGCCATCGCGCCGCCGAGCGCATCGACTTCCTTGACCAGATGGCCCTTGCCAATGCCGCCGATCGACGGATTGCAGCTCATCTGGCCGAGCGTTTCGATGTTATGGGTCAGCAGCAGCGTCTTCGCACCCATACGGGCCGATGCCAACGCGGCTTCCGTGCCGGCGTGCCCGCCACCGACGACGATGACGTCAAATTCTGTGGGAAAAAGCATGGTGGATTCCGTGCGCAGGACTGCGCACGAACCTATCTGAGAAATGTATGGGGCGAATTATAGCGGGTTCGCTTTTCACCCGAAGACCGTCCGAATGGTAGGGCCGGTTCATTTGGTCGTTTTTTTCGCCTGATCATACAAACTGTGCCGTGCGGCCTGCTTCGGCCGGCGCTGCCGCAGCCTCAGCGCACATCGTCAGGCTGTGCAAAATCGCACACCCGGCGGTTGTTTGCGAAACCCGCAGTCGCTGCGCCATCACAGCATTTCGGATCGACCTTCCTGCGCTTATCCCCTGTGCCGTTTGGCCCGTGTCGATAGAACACCGTCGCGCGTACCGCGCTCACTACTCTGTGCAACCCGACGTGATGGGGGCCCCGCTCGTCACAGGGCTTCCGCTTGTTGCTCCGGCACTTATCCCCACGCCCGATTCACCGACGCATCGCCCTCTTCCAGAAAACAAAAGCGGCGTGTTTCACGTGAAACACGCCGCCCGTTTCCAGCCGACCGCCCCACCGATCAAGCCGTTTTTTTCACCAACCCGAGGTATGTTTCGATCACGCGAGGATTTTGCGCCAGCTCGGCCGCCGGCCCTTCCAACGCAAACTCCCCCGTCTCCAGTACATATCCGTAGTCCGAGATCTGCAGCGCGGCCCGGGCATTCTGCTCGATCAGCAGCGTCGCGACGCCTGTGCCGCGTAACGCGCTGATGATATGAAAAATCTCCTTCACGATCAGCGGCGCCAAGCCGAGGCTGGGCTCGTCGAGCATCAGCAGGTCGGGCTTGCCCATCAGCGCGCGGCCCACCGCGAGCATCTGCCGCTCACCACCCGACAGTGTGCCGGCTGCCTGCTTGCGCCGCTCCTTGAGCCGCGGAAACAGCGCAAACACATGATCGAGCTGGTCGAGGAAGTTCGACTCGCCTGCGAGCTTGCGGCGATACGCGCCCAGCACAAGGTTATCCTCGACCGTCATCGTGCTGAACAGCTCGCGCTTTTCCGGCACCAGGCACATTCCCCGCGCGACACGCTGTTCGACCGGCAGTGCGCCCACGTCCTTGCCGCGGTACACCACCGCCCCTGATGCATGCCCGGTCACCGGCAACGCGCCCATGATTGCGTTCAGCAGCGTCGACTTGCCGGCCCCGTTGGGGCCGATCACGCTGACGATCTGCCCGGCGCCGACCTTGATCGCCGCGCCGTGCAGCGCCTCGACCTTCCCGTAACGCACCGCTAGGCCGCGCACGTCGAGAATCGGCATCGTCGTATCCGTCATCATTCCACCCCGCCCAGATATGCTTCGAGCACCGCCGGATCCTGCTGCACGTCCTGCGGCAGCCCTTCCGCGATCCGCGTGCCGAATTCCATCACCACCAGCCGGTCGGTGAGGTTCATCACGAAATCCATGTCATGTTCCACGAGCAACACGCTCATCCCTTCCGCCTTCAGGCGCCGCAGCAAGTGGGCGAGTTGCTGCTTCTCCTGGTAGCGCAGCCCGGCAGCCGGCTCGTCGAGCAGCAGCAGCGTCGGATCGCAGCACAGCGCGCGCGCGATTTCGAGAATCCGCTGCTGGCCGAGCGCGAGGCTGCCTGCTTCGTCGTACATGTGCCTCTCCAGCCCAACGCGGCGGATCTGGCGTGCCGCCTCGGCCAGCAGCTGCGCTTCCTCGTGCGCATTGAGCCGCGCGATGCTGCGCCACACGCCCGTATGGCCGCGCAGGTGCGCGCCGATCGCGACGTTCTCGAGCACCGTCATCGTCGGCAGCAGCTTCACGTGCTGGAACGTACGACCGATCCCCCGCCGGACGATCTGGCGCGACGTGAGCCCGTCGATCCGCTCGCCGCGGAACGTGATCGTGCCGGCGGTCGGCTGCAGCACGCCGGTCACGAGGTTGAACGTGGTCGACTTGCCGGCGCCATTCGGGCCGATCAGGCCGATGATCTGCCCCGCTTTCACGTCGAAGCTGACGTCATTGACGGCCACCAGGCCGCCGAACTGCTTGCGCGCGTTATCGACGACGAGCAGCGGCTCGCCCGCCACCGGCTTCGCGCGCTGCGGCAACGGATCGGCATGGTCGGGCACATGTGCGCGCGGCCCGCGCGGAAACAGCTTCGCGACGAACGGCCATACACCCTGGCGTGCGTACTGCAGCAGCAGCACCATCAGCACGCCGAACACGATGATCTCGAAGTTGCCTTCCGAGCCGAGCAGCTTCGGCAACAGCGTCTGCAGATAGTCCTGCAGCACCGTGAGGATCGCCGCCCCGAGCACCGCGCCCCACACGTGCGACACGCCGCCGACCACGGCCATGAACAGGAATTCGATCCCGTGGTTCAGGCCGAACGGGGTCGGGTTCACGGCGCGCTGCAGGTGCGCATACAGGAAGCCCGAAACCGCCGCGAGCACGGCCGCGTAGACGAAGATCACGACGCGCATCCACGCGGTGTTCACGCCCATCGCCTCGGCCATCACGCCGCCGCCGCGCAATGCGCGGATCGCGCGGCCTGGCCGGCTGTTGAGCAGGTTCTGCACCGACACGATCGCGGCCAGCACGACGGCCCAGATCAGGAAGTACAGGCTTCGGCCGCTTCCCAGCTCGATGCCGAACAGGTTCAGTGCCGGAATCCCGTTGATCCCGTCGTACTTGCCGAGCAGTTCGAGGTTGCCGAACAGGTAGAACAGCGCGAGGCCCCACGCGATCGTGCCGAGCGGCAGGAAGTGCCCGGACAGGCGCATCGTGACCGCACCGAGCACGAGCGCGACGAGCGCCGTCAGCACGACGCCGACGATCAGCGCGAGCCACGGCGACACGCCGTAGCGCGTCGTCAGGAATGCGGTCGCATACGCGCCGATGCCGACGAATGCGGCCTGCCCGAAGCTCGTCATCCCGCCGACGCCCGTCAGCAGCACGAGTCCGATCGCGACGATCGCGTAGAGGCCGATGTAGTTCAGCAGCGTGATCCAGTATTCGGGCACCTGCAGCGCGCCGGGCAGCACCGGCAGCGCGAACAGCGCCACGAGGAACACCCAGAAGGTCTTGTTGCGTACCATCGTCTTCATCGCGTCACTCCTCTTCCTCTTCCGTGTGCGGCGTCGCGAAACTGCGCCACAGCAGCACCGGGATGATCAGCGTGAACACGATCACTTCCTTGTACGCGCTCGCCCAGAACGACGAATACGATTCGAGCACGCCGACCAGCAGCGAGCCGGCGGCCGCGAGCGGATAGCTGACCAGCCCGCCGATGATCGCGCCGACGAAACCCTTCAGGCCGATCAGGAAGCCGGAGTCGTAATAGATCGTCGTCAGCGGACCGACGAGGATGCCGGACAGCACACCGAGCCCGGCCGCCAGCGTGAACGCGAGCCGCCCGGCTTCGGTCGTGCCGATGCCGACGAGCCGCGCGCCGAGCCGGTTCACCGACGTCGCACGCAGCGCCTTGCCGGCGATCGTGCGGCCGAAGTACACGTAGAGCGCACCGATCAGCACCAGCGCGGTCACGACCACGAGGATGCTCTGCACCGACACCGTCATGCTGCCGACCGACAGCGACGCATCCGCGAAGCCGTTGGTGCGCGAACCTTCCGCCCCGAACATCACGAGCCCGAGGCCGACCATCGCGAAATGGACGGCGACGGACACGATCAGCAGTAGCAGCGTCGTGCCTTCGGCGATCGGCTGATAAACGAGCCGGTAGACGAACGGCCCCATCGGCACGACGATCGCGAGCGTCAGCGCGATCTGCGCAAGCATCGGCATCGGCTGCGCGGCAAAGCTGCGCGTGATCGCGAACACCGCGAGCGGCAGCAGCACGTAGCGGCTACCGAGCGTTGCGAGCGTGCGGCCGAGCTGATGGCGGCGTTCGCGATGGCGGATCAGGCCGCCCACTTCCAGCAGGAAGCACGCGATACCCATCACGAACAGCAGCCAGCAGGTGGCGGGAAATTTCTGCGCCTGCAGCGCTGCAAGCGTGAGCGCACCGTAGGCGACGAATTCGCCCTGGGGAATGAAGATCACCCGCGTGACGGAAAACACCAGCACGAGCGCCAGCGACAGCAATGCATAAATGGCGCCGGTCGTGATGCCGTCTTGCGCGAGGATCGCCGCAATCGAGAGATCCATACGTTTCGTGTATCGAGAATGCTGCGGAGAAACGAGAGACGGGAATGGCCGCGGCGCACGAACGGCAAGATCGGCGCGTCGGGCGCCACGCGGCGGGCCCCGGTGATTCCATGCGGCACGGGAGCGGCCGTCAGGCCCGCTCCGCTGCCGACGGCGCGCACGACGCCGTTCGCGCCGCGCCCGCCGGTTTCACGTGGTGCTTATTCGGCCTGCAGCTTCCACTTGCCGTCGACGATCTGCACCATCACGCGCGCACGCGTGTCGAAGCCGTTGTGATCGGTCGGCGTCGTGTTGATCACGCCGTGCGACACGGGCAGGTCCTTCACGCTCTCGAGCGACGCGCGCAGCGCCTCGCGGAACGCCTCGGTGCCCGGCTGGCCCTTCTTCAGCGCGTCGGGAATCGCACGCTGCAGCAACAGCCCCGCATCCCATGCGTGGCCGCCGAAGGTCGACAGCGAACCGGCGCCGTACGCCTTCTCGTACGCGGCCTTGTAGCCGAGCGCCGGCTTCTTCACCGGGTTCGAATCGGGGAGCTGGTCGGTCACGAGCACCGGGCCGGCCGGCAGGATCTCGCCTTCGCAATCCTTGCCGCACACGCGCAGGAAGTCGTTGTTCGCGACGCCGTGCGTCTGATACACCTTGCCCTTGTAGCCACGCTCCTTCAGCGTCTTGGCGGGCAGCGCGGCCGGCGTGCCGGACCCGGCGATCAGCATCGCGTCGGGATTCGAGCCCATCAGCTTCAGCACCTGCCCCATCACCGACGCGTCGGTGCGGTTGTAACGCTCGTTCGACACGAGCTTCAGCCCGTTCTTCTCGGCCGCCGCGCTGAACGTCTTGTACCAGCTGTCGCCGTACGCATCGGCGAAGCCGATGAAGCCGACCGTCTTCACGCCGTGCTTCGCCATGTAGCCCGCGATCGCATCGGCCATCAGCTGGTCGTTCTGCGGCACCTTGAACATCCATGCGCGCTTCGCGTCCATCGGCGAGATGATCTGCGCGCTCGCCGCGAGCGAGATCGTCGGCGTCTTGCCCTGCGATACCGGATCGAGCATCGCGAGCGAGTTCGGCGTGACGGACGAACCGATGATCGCGTCGACGTGATCCTCGTCGATCAGCTTGCGCACGTTCTGCACCGCGCGGCTCGTGTCGGACGCATCGTCGAGCACGATGTACTGGACGCTCTTGCCCGCGATTTCCTTCGGCAGCAGCGCGATCGTGTTCTTTTCCGGAATCCCGAGCGATGCGGCCGGCCCGGTGGCCGACAGCGTCACACCGATCTTCACCTGCGCCGACGCCGTGGCCGCCGCGCACACGAGGCCCGCGGCAAGCAGAACCTCCATCCATCGATTCATCTTCATTTACGTTGTCTCCAAACGCTGCTCGAAAAATCCGCGGGTCGCTCGGGCGGCTCCCGGTCCTCAAACAAGTTAATAATTTAACTATCTCGCCGTACCGCGCCTACGCTCGTTTTCCCGTGAAACGCCGGCACCGCCATCAAGCCCCGGCGAGACCGCGCGCACATGCGCCGCGGCGCGTGCCGACACGGTCGTGCGACCGCCACGATGCGCGGCGGCAATGTCGTCAGGATGAACAAAACGGAGGAATGCGACGTTGCGCGAGACGCGATCGATGCGGACGCAACGATCGTCGGAAGGTCGGCCGGCCGGGCCGGGTTCGGCTCCACGAGCGAGCGGCGCAGAATCGAAAAATCGGCCGTTCATGCGAACGCGAACGACACGTCGGATGCGAACGCAACGACCGCGGAGACCGTCGTGCCGGCAAATCGCACCGGAACGCGCATGCCGGCCGCAGGACGGCTCGTGAACGCCGGGGCATACCCGTGCACCGCCGACCCCGAACGAGCGGCGCCAGCCGCCCCTCGCACCCCGATCCATCGTCCCGCGCTTCTCATCCAACCGCACTCCCTCTTCTGCATTTTGCTTGTAGGAGAACTGCCGACCGTTTTCCCGACCGCTCGGTCGGCGAAAGCTGAGTGTAACGGACGCTTTTTGCGCACGCCAACCGGGTAAGCCCGGACGACGATGCACGCGGCTGCGCGCCGGCGGCGATCGACCGGCAGGAATGGATGAAAACGGGGAGACGGGATGAGGCGAGCGAGGTGGTGCAGAATGCGGCGCCACTGCCCTGCACCAGCAATGGAAATTCGCGCACCAAATGAAAAAGCGCTGTTGGATTCCGTCCAACAGCGCTTTGGGGTCCGGGCACTTTGTGCCTCGATTGTCTCCTCGTTCTCCACCTGCAAATTCGTTTCGCGGTGCATCAGAACTGAAACGAAGATTAAAGGACCTTTCACCCTGCGACAACTTAGCATTTACCCCTATGGTGCATCGCCGCACGAAAATGGGGCACCAGTCTCGCCGCGCGGCACCGGCACGAGGCCGCCGAAACGCCCTTCCCGGCCGCGCCGGATGGTGCTTCGCATCAACGCGCCGCGCCGACCGCCGCGCTGCGATCAGGACGGCCTGAGCGTCTTGACCCGCGCGACCATCTCGCCGACGATCCCGCGCCTGAATGCAAGCACGCATGCGATGAAGATCAGCCCCGTGACGATCGTCGTCGATTCGCCGAGCGAGTGGAACCAGCCGATGCCGGTCGCCGACGCGAGCCACTCGCCGATGTCGCCGAGCCGGTCCTCCAGCGCGACGATCAGCGCCGCGCCGAGCAACGGCCCGAACAGCGTGCCCATCCCGCCGACGAGCGTCATCAGCACGACGAGGCCCGACATCGTCCAGTACGCGTCGGACAGCGTTTCGAAACCGAGCACCAGCACCTTCAGCGAACCGGCCAGCCCCGCGAGCCCGGCCGACAGGATGAACGCGAGCAGCTTGAAGCGGTCGGTGTCGTAGCCGAGCGAGATCGCGCGCGCCTCGTTCTCCTTGATCGCGACGAGCACCTGGCCGAACGGCGAATGCACGATCCGCACGATGAACGCGCACGCCGCGACGATCACCGCGAGCACGACGTAGTAGAGCGCGACGTCGTTCGACAGGTCCACGAGCCCGAACAGGTGCCCGCGCGGCACGCCCTGCAGGCCGTCCTCGCCGTGCGTGAACGGCGCCTGCAGGTAGATGAAGTAGACCATCTGCGCGAACGCGAGCGTGATCATCGCGAAGTAGATGCCCTGCCGGCGGATCGCGAACAGGCCGACCACGAGCCCCAGCAGCGTCGCGGCGAACGTGCCCACGAGCACGCCAAGCTCGGGCGTGAAGCCGAGCGTCTGGATCGCATAACCGGTCGAATAGCCGGCGGTCGCGAGGAACATCGCGTGGCCGAACGACAGCAGCCCCGTATAGCCGATCAGCAGATTGAACGCGGCCGCGAACAACGCGAACGTGAGCACCTTCATCACGAACACCGGATACGCACCGATGAACGGCGCGGCGAGCAGTGCCGCGAGCAGCACGCCGTAGAGCACTTTTCTCTGCATCATTTTTCCTTGCCGAACAGGCCCGCCGGGCGAATCAGCAGCACGATCGCCATGATCACGAACACGACCGTGGCCGATGCTTCCGGATAGAACACGCGCGTGAAGCCCTCGATCACCCCGAGCAGCAGGCCCGTGATGATCGAACCGAGGATCGAACCCATCCCGCCGATCACGACCACCGCGAACACGGTGATGATCATCGGCTGGCCCATCAGCGGCGACACCTGGATCACCGGCGCCGCGAGCACGCCCGCGAACGCCGCGAGCGCGACGCCGAAGCCGTAGGTGAGCGTGATCATCATCGGCACGTTCACGCCGAACGCCTCGACGAGCTTCGGGTTCTCGGTGCCGGCGCGCAGATAGGCGCCCAGGCGCGTCTTCTCGATCACGAACCAGGTCGCGAGACACACCGCGAGCGACGCGAGGACCACCCACGCACGGTAGTTCGGCAGGAACATGAAGCCGAGATTGGTCGCGCCGGACAGCTGCGACGGCACGTCGTACGGCTGGCCGGACGCCCCGTAGATCGAGCGGAACACGCCTTCGACGACGAGCGTGAGGCCGAACGTGAGCAGCAGCCCGTACAGGTGATCGAGCTTGTACAGCCAGCGCAGCATCGAACGCTCGATCAGGATCCCGAACGCACCGACGATCAGCGGCGCGAGCATGAGCATCGCCCAGTACGGCAACGCGAAGTACGACAACCCCATCCACGCGAGCATCGCGCCCAGCATGAACAGCGCGCCGTGCGCGAAGTTGATCACGTTGAGCAGCCCGAAGATCACCGCGAGGCCGAGGCTCAGGATCGCGTAGAACGAGCCGTTGACGAGCCCGAGCAGCAACTGGCTCAGCATCGCCGGCAACGGAATGCCAAAGATTTCCATCGACTTAGCCGTCAGAATGAGTTTCGTTGCGTGCGCAACGTTCAAGCCGTCGCGCGCACGGGCGGCGCAGCGGGCACATCGCTGCGCCCGCCGCCGCGCGGCGCTACGTCGCGCTTACTTCCACAGCGCGCAGCGCGATTCCTGCTTGGTGCCGAATGCCTGATCGCCCGGAATCGTCGCGAGCACCTTGTAGTAGTCCCACGGCTCCTTCGATTCGGACGGCTTCTTCACTTCCATCAGGTACATGTCGTGAATCATGCTGCCGTCCTGGCGAATGAAGCCCTTCGCGTAGAAGTCGTTGATCTTCATCTTCTTCAGCTCGGCCATCACCTTGTCGGAGTCGGTCGTGCCGGCCGCCTGCACGGCCTTCAGGTAGGTCGTCACCGACGAATAGTCGGCCGCCTGCAGGCTCGACGGCATCTTCTTCATCTTGCCGAAGTAGCGCTGCGCCCACTGGCGCGACGCCGCGTCGCGGTTCCAGTACCAGCTGTCGGTCAGCACGAGGCCCTGCGTCGTCTCGAGGCCGAGGCTGTGCACGTCGTTGATGAACATCAGCAGCCCGGCGAGCTTCATCGTCTTCGTGATGCCGAATTCCTTCGCGGCCTTGATCGCGTTGATCGTGTCGCCGCCCGCGTTCGCGAGGCCGAGGATCTGCGCCTTCGACGACTGCGCCTGCAGCAGGAACGACGAGAAATCCGACGCGGACAGCGGATGCCGCACCGCGCCGAGCACCTGGCCGCCGTTCGCCTTCACGACGTCCGACGTGTTCTTCTCGAGCGCCTTGCCGAACGCGTAGTCGGCGGTCAGGAAGAACCAGCTCTTGCCGCCCTGCTTCACCACCGCCGAGCCGGTGCCCTTCGCGAGCGCCATCGTGTCGTACGCATAGTGCACCGTGTACGGCGTGCACTCCTCGTTCGTCAGCGTATCCGCGCCCGCACCGATGTTGATGTAGACCTTCTTCTTCTCCGCGGCGAGCTTGGCCATCGCCAGCGCCGTCCCCGAATTCGTGCCGCCGACGAGCAGGTCGAGCCCGCCGCGGTCCATCCATTCGCGCGCCTTCGACGCGGCGATGTCCGCCTTGTTCTGGTGATCGGCATAGACGACCTCGATCGGCTTGCCGAGCACCTTGCCGCCGAAATCGGCGACGGCCATGCGGATCGCCTCGAGGCCGCCCTGCCCGTCGATGTCCGCGTAAAGCCCCGACATGTCGGTGACGAAACCGATCTTCACGCTATCCGCGGCGTGTGCGGCGCCGGCGGTGAACGCTGCGGTCGCGACCGCGAGACACGCGTGTGCGAGGGTCTTCATTTTCATTGACGTCTCCTGTTCTTCTGATGCGTTGTGGTTGTTCGAAGGCCGCCACGGCTAGCGGCAAGGGAAACGGGGCGGCGTCACACCCCGAGCAGGTCGTGAAGGATCGGCATCTTGCCTTCCAGTTCTGATGAGCGGAAATGCTCGACGATGCGGCCATGTTCCATCACGTAGAAGCGATCGGCGAGCGGCGCGGCGAAGCGGAAATTCTGCTCGACCATCACGACCGTATAGCCGCGCGCCTTCAGCGCGACGATCATTCGCGCGAGCGCCTGCACGATCACCGGCGCGAGGCCTTCGGAAATCTCGTCGAGCAGCAGCAGGTTCGCGCCGGTGCGCAGGATCCGCGCCACCGCGAGCATCTGCTGCTCGCCGCCGGACAGCCGCGTACCCTGGCTCTGCCGGCGCGACGCGAGGTTCGGGAACATCGCGTAGATCTCGTCGAGCGACATCGCGTGCTCGCGCGGCCCGATCGGCGGCGGCAGCATCAGGTTCTCCTCGCACGACAGGCTCGAGAAGATCCCGCGCTCCTCCGGGCAATAGCCGACGCCGAAATGCGCGATGCGATGCGTCGCGAGGCCGATCGTCTCGTTGCCCGCGACCTTGATCGAGCCGCTGCGCCGGCCGGTGAGGCCCATGATCGCGCGCAGCGTCGTGGTGCGGCCCGCGCCGTTGCGGCCGAGCAGCGTGACGACCTCGCCGCGATGAACGCTCAGGTCGACACCGTGCAATATGTGGGATTCCCCGTACCAGGCCTCGAGGCCCGTGATCTCCAGCGCGGGCGTGCCGCTTTCGACGCCGCTCAATTCGCGTTCCTCCCGTTCGCTGTGCTTCATGCGTGCGCCCCCGCGAGCGCCGCGTCGGCGCTGCCCATGTAGGCCTCGATCACCAGCGGATTCTTCGACACTTCCGCATACGACCCTTCGGCCAGCACCTCGCCGCGCTGCAGGACGGTGATCGTGTCGGAGATGCCCGCGATCACGTTCATGTTGTGCTCGACCATCAGGATCGTGCGGCCGCTCGCGACCTTCTTGATCAGCGCGGTCACGCGGTCGACGTCCTCGTGGCCCATCCCTTGCGTGGGCTCGTCGAGCAGCATCAGTTCGGGTTCCATCGCGAGCGTCGTCGCGATCTCGAGCGCGCGCTTGCGGCCGTACGCGAGCTCGACCGTCGGCACGTGCGCGAAATCGGTGAGGCCGACCTGCGTGAGCAGGTCCATCGCGCGATCGTCGAGGCGCCGCAACGTGCGCTCGCTGCGCCAGAAGTGGAATTCGGTGCCGAGCGCGCGCTGCAGGCCGATGCGCACGTTCTGCAATGCGGTCAGGTGCGGGAATACCGCCGAGATCTGGAAGGAACGGATGATGCCGCGACGTGCGACCTGGGCGGGCCGCTCGTCGGTGATGTCGATGCCGTTGAAGACGATCTGGCCGGCCGTCGGGGTCAGGAATTTGGTGAGCAGGTTGAAGCAGGTGGTCTTGCCCGCGCCGTTCGGTCCGATCAACGCATGGATCGCACCGCGGCGCACACGCAGGTTGACGCCGTTCACGGCGGTGAAGCCCCTGAATTCCTTCGTCAGTCCGCGTGTTTCGAGAATCGTGTCGCCGAGAATCATGTTCCCTTCCGTACGAAGTCAGGCGAAGCACCGGGAAGATTCGCGCAAGCGACCGCGAACAGAACCGCGGATCAGCGGGCTGCCCCCGGGGCGCCGTATTACGCCTCGAGGGTGGTCTCCCGCGCCGACGCGTATGCACACTGCGCAACATTGTCGCGCCGTTGGTGCAGTGCAATCATCGGGATTTGCACTTATAGGGCTGGCCGCCATACAGGACGCGGCTGAGCGCGCATTTCGACGCGTTTTTTTTGACACGCGCATCATCGACGGTCGCGCGCTCGCACGACGCGTGCCTGCGCGAAAGCGGGCACGTTACGCTGCGCGTCATGTCGTCGCGCAACAAGAAGACTGCGAACAATGCGCGGCGTGCGCGTCGTCGATCGGTTGCGATCCGCACGCGCGAGCTTGTTTCGCATAGCGAATCAGCGGGCACCCGGATGACGGCCCGCTGGCGCGCGTGTCAGCGTGGCGTCATGCTGCCGTCACCGCCGCTTCCGTTCGCACCTGTGTCGCGTCGTGCGCAGCACGTCGATCGGCGCGGATCATGTCGCTCGCGCGCTCGGCGATCATCAGCGTCGGCGAATTCGTGTTGCCCGACGTGATGAACGGCATCACCGATGCATCGACGATCCGCAGCCCCGCGATGCCGCGCACGCGCAGCCGGCTGTCGACGACGGCGCGCGCGTCGTCCGCACGCCCCATCCGGCACGTACCGACCGGATGGAAGATCGTCGTGCCGACCGCACCCGCCGCTTCGATCAGTTCGGCTTCGGTCTGGTACCGCGTGCCGGGCAGGATCTCCTCGGGGCGGTAGCGCGCGAGCGCCGGCGCGGACGCGATCCGGCGCGTGAGGCGCAGCGCATTCGCCGCGACATGACGATCGTGGTCGGTCGACAGATAGTTCGGTGCGATCGACGGCGCCGCGCCCGCATCGGGGCTCGCGATATGCACGCTGCCGCGCGAGCTCGGCCGCAGATGGCAGACGGACGCCGTGAAGGCGTTGAAGCCGTGCAGCGGCTCGCCGAAACGCTCCAGCGACAGCGGTTGCACGTGGTATTCGAGATCGGGGCGCGTGAGCGCGGGATCGTCCGGATCGGACTTCGCGAACGCGCCGAGCTGCGACGGCGCCATCGACATCGGCCCGCGCTGCAGCAGCGCATATTCGGCGCCGATCATCAGCTTGCCCCACCAGTGCGCGGACAGCGTGTTCAGCGTGCGTACACCTTCGACGCGAAATGCCATCCGCAACTGCAGGTGATCCTGCAGGTTCTCGCCGACACCCGGCAGATCCTGCACGACGTCGATGCCGAGCGCCTGCAGCCGCGCGCCCGCACCGATGCCCGACAGTTCGAGCAACTGCGGCGAATTCACCGCGCCGGCGGTGAGCAGCACTTCGGCGCGCGCGCGCGCGACGTAGTCGGTGCCACCGCCGCGATACTCGACGCCGACCGCGCGCCGCCCCTCGAAGATCACGCACTGCGCTTGCGCGCCGGTGATCACGGTGAGGTTCGGGCGGGTCATCGCGGGCCGCAGGAACGCCTTCGACGTATTCCAGCGCACGCCGCGCTTCTGGTTCACTTCGAAATAGCCGACCCCGGTGTTGTCGCCGCGGTTGAAATCGTCGGTCGCCGGGATGCCCGTCTGCTGCGCGGCCTGCGCGAACGATTCGAGGATTTCCCAGCGCAGCCGCTGCTTCTCGACGCGCCAGTAGCCGCCCGCGCCGTGCGCATCGCTCGCGCCCGCGTGGTGGTCCTCGCTGCGCTTGAAGATGGGCAGCACGCTGTCCCACGACCAGCCGGCGTCGCCGGTTTCCTGCGCCCAGCCGTCGTAATCCTCGCGCTGGCCGCGCATGTAGATCATCCCGTTGATCGACGAGCAGCCGCCGAGCACGCGGCCGCGCGGATACGACAGCGCGCGGCCGTTGAGCGCCGCCTCGGGCTGCGTCTTGTACAGCCAGTCGGTGCGCGGATTGCCGATGCAATACAAATAGCCGACCGGGATGTGGATCCAGTGATAGTCGTCCTTGCCGCCGGCTTCGAGCAGCAGCACGCGGATCTCGGGATCCTCGGTCAGGCGGTTCGCGAGCACGCAGCCCGCGGTGCCCGCGCCGACGATCACGTAATCGAATTCGCCCTCGAGCGTGCGTTGAGTACTCACGAGTGTCTCCATGGATTGTTGTGTATCGCGCATGCGATTCCGCGCGTCGTTTTCAGCATAGTGCGTCGCGGGCGATGCGGTCGATGAAGCGTACTCCGGCCGCCCGCCGCCGATCCAATGAGTTATGCTGAACCGCGTTATAAGCTGCGCTCATATCACGACGATGGATCTCACCCTGCTCCGTGCGTTCGCGACGGTCGCCCGCGAAGGCAACCTGACGCGCGCCGCCGTGCATTTGCACCTGACGCAGCCGGCCGTCAGCCTGCAGATCAAGCATCTGCAGGAAACGCTCGGCGTCACGCTGTTCACGCGCACGTCGCGCGGGCTTGCGCTCACGCGAGACGGCCAGACGCTGCTGCCGCATGCGGAGCGCGCGTTGGCCGCGGCCGCGGACGTGCAGCGCGCCGCTGCTGCGCTGCGCCACGAGGTGCGCGGACGGCTGCGGATCGGCACGATCCTCGATCCCGGCTTCCTGCGGCTCGGCGGCTTCCTGCGCGCGCTGGTCGAAACCCATCCGCAGATAGAAACCGCGTTGCGGCACGGGATGTCCGGCTGGGTGCTCGAACAGGTGCGCGCGCAGGCGCTCGACGTCGGCTATTACATCGGCCGGCCCGGCGAGGACGATCCGCGCGACGACGCGCTGTTCCACACGGTCACGCTCACGCACTTCCAGTACCGCGTGCTCGCGCCGGCCGGTTGGAAGGAGCGCGTGCAGCGCGCGCACGACTGGCGCGCGCTCGCCGCGCTGCCGTGGATCTGGACGCCGCCGGCGTCCGCTCATCACCGGCTGCTGTCGCGGCTGTTCGCGGCGGCCGGCGCGCAGCCGGTGAAGGTCGCCGAGGTCGACCAGGAGCAATCGATGCTCGATCTCGTGAAATCGGGGATCGGGTTGACGCTCGCGCGCGACTCGACCGCGTTGGCCGAAGCGCACGCGCATGCGCTGACGATCGTCGAACGCGTGACGGTGCCGACCGAACTGACTTTCGTGACGCTCGCCGAGCGGCGCGCCGAACCGGCGATCGCGGCCGCCCTGCGGCTGATCGAGACCCAATGGGCGATATGAGCGCCGCTGATGCCGGTGCGGCCGATCGCGCACCGGACTTCAGCGTCCGACGCGCATCAGGTGCCCGATCGGCGCCCGTATGTGACGGGTGTTATCGCGAACGGGCGCGAATCGCCGGCCCGCGGCGCGTCGCCGCGTCCCGCCTTCCCGTCACGCCACCATCGCAGGCTTTTTGCTAGATTGTGCCTTCGCACACCGCGAGACCTCTGATTGAAGGAGACCCGCATGGCCCGCAACATCGAGATCAAAGCCCGCGCCCGTGAATTCGACCGGCTGCGCGAACAGGCGGCCAAGCTCGCCGCCGAAGCACCGCTCTTCTACCGCCAGCAGGATTTCTTCTACGACGTGCCGCGCGGCCGGCTGAAGCTGCGCCGCTTCGAGGACGGCACGCCGGCCGAACTGATCTTCTACCAGCGCGACGACCGTGACGGCCCGAAGGCGTCGTACTACACGCGCAGCCCGGTGACGAACCCGGACGCGATGCACTCGCTGCTCGCGACCGCGCTCACCACGCGCGGAATCGTGACGAAGGAACGGCACGTGTACCTCGTCGGCCGCACGCGGATTCACCTCGACCGCGTCGACGGCCTCGGCGACTTCATCGAACTGGAAGTGGTGCTCGGCCCCGACGACGACGAAGCCGGCGGCGAAGCCGAGGCCCATGACGTGTTCGCCAAGCTCGGCGTGGCGCAGGAGGATCTCGTCGCGGTCGCGTACGTCGACCTGCTGAACGCCGACGCACGATCCGAAGCGGCCTGATCCGGTCTGTCCGCGGCGGCGCCTCGCGCCCCGCCGCCGGCCCGGCCACCGCGTCAGGCGGCGCCGGGCGCCAGGTGCGCGAGCGGCAGCGCGCCGTTGCGCTTGAAGGTCGTCAGCACGATGTTCGAGCGCACGCTGTCGACGCCCGGCACGCGCATCAGCTTCTTCATCACGAACTGCGACAGCGCGTTGAGATCCGGCGCGACGATCCGCAGCAGATAGTCGGCGTCGCCGACCACCGCATGACATTCGAGCACTTCGGGCAGCACGTCGATCTGTTGCTGGAACTGCTCGATGATCGAATCGCCGTGGTGCTTGAGCTTCAGGCTCGTGAACGCCGTGACGCCGAGCCCGAGCTTTTCGGGGCGCAGCATCACGCGGTAGCCTTCGATCACGCCGGCCGCCTCCAGCCGCTGCAGCCGCCGGCCGATCTGCGACGGCGACAGCGGCACCTCCTCGCCGAGCTGCTGGTGCGTCGCGCGGCCGAAGCGCTGCAGCACATCGAGAAGCGCGAGATCGAAGTGATCGAGTTCCAGCATGAGCATTCTCCGCATTGATTCCGATTTTGATGCGCGATTATCGCATCAATAAGCGAATCCACGCCATCTTTGCGCCCATTCCGCATGTCGCCCGCTCTACACTTGCACGGTTCCCAACCACAGCGTGCAGAGCCTCACCATGTCCACCGTCGTCACCGCGAAACTGCAGGAGCAGTTCGACGCGGGCCTCGAAACCCGCGCCGATTTCACCATCGACCAGCCGCTCGAACGCTACGGCCAGGTCGACCACGCGGTGTGGCGGCAGCTCTATGCGCGCCAGTCGGCGCTGCTGCGCGGACGCGCATGCGACGCGTTCGTCGCGGGGCTCGGGAAGATCGAGCTGCCGGCCGATCGCGTGCCGTCGTTCGCCGACGTGAATCGCCAGCTGAAACCGGCCACCGGCTGGGAAATCGTCGCCGTGCCGGGCCTCGTGCCCGATCGCGTGTTCTTCGAGCACCTCGCGAACCGGCGGTTTCCGGTCACCTGGTGGATGCGGCGCCCCGATCAGCTCGACTACCTGCAGGAACCCGACTGCTTCCACGACCTGTTCGGCCACGTGCCGCTCCTGATCGAGCCGGTGTTCGCCGACTACATGCAGGCATACGGCCGCACCGCCCTCGCGGTGGCGGACGACGAAGCGGCGCTCGCGCGACTGGCGCGTCTCTATTGGTATACGGTGGAGTTCGGGCTGATCCGCGACCCGAACGGCACGAACGGGCTGTCGATTTACGGCGCCGGGATCGTGTCGAGCAAGGGAGAGAGCCTGTACAGCCTCGAAAGCGCGGCGCCGAACCGGCTCGGTTTCGACCTCGAGCGCGTGATGCGCACGCGCTACCGGATCGACACGTTCCAGAAGACCTACTTCGTGATCGACGATTTCGCGCAATTGTTCGCGCTGGCCGACGTCGACGGCCGTGCGCTGGCCGACCGGCTGGCTGCGCTGCCCGAATTCCCGGCCGGCGCGGTGGTCGACGGCGATCTCGTGCTGCATCGCGGCACGGGCGAAGGCTGGCCGGACGACGCCGACGCGTAAGTCCGCGGGCCATGCCGGCGTGATTCGCGCGCCGGCGCCCGCCCCCCTCCCGATGTCCGTCTCCGGATGGCCGTCCCGCAACTATGAAACAATGACCGGTACCGGCTTTGCCGCGTGGCCCTTGCCCGCGTGCGGGCGCCGTTACCGAACGAGGTGCAACATGATCCACAAGCTCACATCAGAAGAACGCAAGACCCGGCTCGAAGGCCTGCCGCACTGGACGGCCGTGCCGGGCCGCGACGCGATCCAGCGCAGCCTGCGCTTCGCCGATTTCAACGAGGCCTTCGGCTTCATGACGCGTGTCGCGATCAAGGCGCAGGAAATGAACCACCATCCGGAATGGTTCAACGTGTACAACCGCGTCGACGTGACGCTGTCGACCCACGACGCGGACGGCCTGACCGAACGCGACATCGCGCTCGCGACGTTCATCGACCAGGTGTGCGCCCACACGGAACCGGCCGCCTGAGACGTTCCTCTACCGCCGCGCGTCTTTCGACGCGCGGCGCGTCAACTTTTCATTTCGATGAACGTTTTCTAGGATGTACTCAGCGAAAGCCTTCAGCTTTCCAAGCCATCCTTAAGGCGCACGTAAGTCTCGTACGCTTTCCGCGCCTTGGGGTCCAAACCTTCCAGTTGCAGCGCGCCTTCGCGCTGTACAATCAGCAGCGCATACGGCTTGGAGAGCGCGCTGGCCTCTTCGCAGAGTTTGAGTTCGTCGCCGCTCGACGGCGAGCGGGCGCGCCAGAAATTGATCGCGGCTTCGAGGTCGTGAATCGAAATATCGGACATGATTGGATTTAATCGTTCGCTGGCCGCCATGCTTGATTGTCAGGCGATGCGGCGCCCCTGTGGAAACGGCGTCGTGCTGTCCGCGTGCCTGAACCGCCAACCCATTGTACTTGAGCGAACTTCATGCGACTCCTTCTGATCGAAGACGACCGCCCCATCGCACGCGGTATCCAGAGCAGCCTCGAGCAGGCTGGCTTCACCGTCGACATGGTGCATGACGGCATCTTTGCCGAACAGGCGCTGGCACAAAACCGCCACGAACTCGTGATCCTCGACCTCGGCCTGCCGGGCATCGACGGAATGACGCTGCTCACACGTTTCCGCCAGACCAATCGCCACACGCCGGTCATCGTGCTGACCGCGCGCGACGAACTGAACGACCGGATTCAGGGCCTGAACTCCGGCGCCGACGATTACATGCTCAAGCCGTTCGAGCCGGCCGAGCTCGAAGCGCGCATCCGCGCGGTGATGCGCCGCAGCGGCCCGCACAGCGACATGCCGCGTCCGGAAGTGTCGCTCGGCGGTGTCCGCCTGTCGGGCGTCGATCGCCGCATCTTCAACGACGACAAGCCGCTGGAACTGTCGCCGCGCGAATTCGCGGTGCTCGAAATGCTGCTGCTGCGTCACGGCCGCGTGGTCAGCAAGGCCCAGCTGCAGGATCACCTCACGCATTTCGGCGGCGACCTCGGCGACACCGCGATCGAAGTCTACGTGCACCGGGTGCGCAAGAAACTCGAGCAGTGCCGTGTCGAAATCGTCACGGTGCGCGGCTTCGGCTACCTGCTGCAGGAAATCCGCCAGACCGCGAGCGTCTGAGCGGCGCCGCACGCCGGCCGGCCGCGTGCCGCCGGCAAGCCGCCCTGCCCGCGTCGCCGTCCGACGCACGTCCGCGCCGCTCCCCGTGAGCGGCGCTTATCCATTTGCCCGTCGAAATGTCTTCTGATCCGGCTGTCACCACCAGCCTGCGCCGCTCGCTGCTTCGACGCCTCGCCGCGCCGCTGTCGATGCTCGCGCTGATGAGCGGCCTGATTGCCTACTGGCTCGCGTGGCAATACACGCAACACGTGATCGACCGCTCGCTCGCCGATCTTGCCACCGCCATCTCCAAACAGATCCAGATCGCCGGGCCGGACGCGCCGTTCACGGTGCCGCCGCTCGCGCAGGCGATGTTCTCCGATCCGGCGGAGGCGTTGATCTACCGGATCAGCGACGGCGAACAGGAACTCGCCGGCGACCCGAAGCTGCCGCTGCGCGGCATCAACGTGCGCCGCATGCATCACGCGTACGTGTTCGAGGCCGAGTACGACAATCGCGCGGTGCGCGTCGCGCAGGTGCGCGTCGACGATGTCGAAGGCGGCAAGCCGATGGTGGTCGAGGTCGCGCAGCCGGTACGGCACCGCTACCGGATCGCGGCCGAATTCCTCGTCGCGATCATGATGCCGCTGCTGCTCCTGCTGCTCGCGGGCTGGGGCATCGTGTGGCGGGTCGTGAACCAGCAGCTCGGCCCGCTCACGCACCTCGCCGATTCGCTGAACCGGCAGACCCACACGTCGCTGGAGCCGGTCGACGAGACCGACGTGCCGCTCGAGATCCGGCCGCTGACGAGCGCGATGAACGCGCTGCTCGGCCGCCTGAAGACCGCGCTCGACGCGCAGCGCAAGTTCATCGCCGATGCCGCGCACCAGTTGCGCACGCCGCTCACGGCCGTGAAGCTGCATGCCGAGCAGGCCGCCGTCGCGCGCGACCCGCAGCAGACCTACGCCGCGGTGCGCGAACTGCGCGCGGCCGCCGACCGCGCGGTGCGGCTGTCGAACCAGCTGCTGTCGCTCGCGCGTGCGGAGCCGGGCGAACAAGCCGCGCGTTTCGTCGACGTCGACCTGGCCGCGATGGCGTTCGAGACGGGCGCCGAGTGGGTGCCGCGCGCGCTCGCATCGCATGTCGACCTCGGCTTCCAGCGCAGCGACGATCCCGGCGAAGACGAGACGCTGAACGTGCGCGGCAACCCCGTGCTGCTGCGCGAAGTGATCGCGAACCTGCTCGACAATGCGCTGAAATACGTGCCGCTCGCACGGCCGGCCGGCGCGCGGATCACGGTGAACGTCGCGCGCGGCGCGCTCGAGGACGGCCAGCCGGCCGCCGAGATCGTCGTCGAGGACAACGGCCCGGGCGTGCCGGCCGGCCAGCAGGCCGACCTGTTCAAGCGCTTCTTCCGCGGCGACGCGCAGAGCGGCAACGGCGTCGAGACCGGCGCCGGGCTCGGGCTCGCGATCGTGCACGACATCATCGCGATGCACGGCGGCACGGTCTCGTACGAGGATGCAGCGGAAGGCGGTTCGCGTTTCGTGGTGCGGGTGCCGCTCGCCAAGCGCACCGCGAAGCCGGCGAGCGAGACGCCGGCCGCCGCGCCGACGCACTGAAGCGCGCGCGCCAGCCCGTATCGGGCAGGACGGACGGCCGCGCGGCGGCCATCCGGTGAAGGTGAAGCAGCCGCGCACGATGCGCGGCCGCGCCGGTCACTTCTTCTTTTTCTTGTCCTTCGCGCCGGACTCCGACTTCCGGTCCTTCTTCTTTTTCTTCTTGCCGTCGTCGTCGGGCGTGGCGAGCAGCGTGCCGCGACACGCGGCCGCGCCGCAATGGCACGCGTATTCACGCTTGAGCTTCTTCGTCAGCTTCTCGTCGATCACGAGGCCATAGTCGTAGAACAGCTCTTCTTCCGGCCCGATATCGCGCAGCGCGTGGATGAACACGCGGCCCTTGATCTCCTCGGCCTCGCAGTTCGGCGCGCACGAATGGTTGATCCAGCGCGCGCTGTTGCCGTCGATCTTGCCGTCGATCACGCCGCCCTCTTCCAGTGCGAAGTAGAACGTATGATTCGGCTCGTTCGGGTCGTGCGGATGGCGGCGCAGCGCTTCCTTCCACGAAATTCGCTCGCCCTTGTATTCCACTACGCGTTCGCCGGCCTTGATCGGCTCCACCGCGAACACGCCCTTGCCGTGTACTCCCGAGCGGCGCACCGCGATCCTGCGTGAACTCATCGAACGAATCCTTTGAAGACGACTTGAATGGAAGACGGCCGCGTTTGCGTCCTGCGCGGCCCTGCGTCGCGCGAAACGAAAACGCGGCACCGGTCGGTGCCGCGTCGGGGCATGCGGCGAATCACCCGCATCCTACACGTTCACGATTGCTTCGTTCAACATCGCGCGCAATATCGCGCGCATGACGCTCAGCGCTGACCGAATGCGATGTCGCCGAACAACGTCTTGTGCTCGCGCGGCTGCGAGCGCCAGTACTGCGGCGGCGCCGAAACCTGCGCGCCGAGCTCGGCGGCCGCATGCCACGGCCAGCGCGGGTCGTACAGCATCGCGCGCGCCATCGCGACGAAATCGGCGTCGCCGGACTCGATCAGCCGGTTCGCATGCGCGGGCTCGTTGATGAGGCCGACCGCGATCGTCGGCATCCCGACCGCGCGCTTCACCGCCTGCGCGAACGGCACCTGGTAACCGGGCGACAGCGGAATCTTCTGCAGCGGCGACACGCCGCCGGACGACACGTCGATCCAGTCGCAGCCGCGTTGCTTCAGTTCGTGCGCGAACGCGATCGTATCCTCGAGTTCCCAGCCGCCCTCGACCCAGTCGGTCGCCGACACGCGCACGCCGACCGGCCGGTCCGCCGGGAACGCCGCGCGCACGATCTCGAAGATCTCGAGCGGAAAGCGCATCCGGTTGTCTCGCGAGCCGCCGTATTCGTCGGTGCGCTGGTTCGCAAGCGGCGACAGGAACTGATGCAGCAGGTAGCCATGCGCCGCGTGCACCTCGATCGCATCGATGCCGAGGCGCGCCGCACGCTTCGCGGCCGCGGCGAACGCTTCGCGGATCCGGTTCAGGCCGGCCGCGTCGAGCGCGAGCGGCGGCGTCTCGCCGTCCTTGTGCGGTAACGCCGACGGCGCATGCGGCAGCCAGCCGCCATCGGCGACGGACACGAGCTGGCCGCCCTTCCACGGCACCTCGCTCGACGCCTTGCGCCCCGCATGCGAAAGCTGCATCGCGACACGGACCGGCGAATGCTTGCGGATCGCCGCCAGCACGGGCTCGAGCGCCGCTTCGGTCACGTCGTCCCACAGGCCGAGGTCGCCGGCCGTGATGCGCCCGTCGGGTTCGACGGCGGTCGCTTCGATGCAGAGCAGGCCCGCGCCGGACAGCGCGAGATGGCCGAGGTGAATCATGTGCCAGTCGGTCGCCTCGCCGCGCTCGGCCGAGTACTGGCACATCGGGGAGATCACGATCCGGTTCGGAAGGGTCACGCCGCGCAGCGTGAACGGAGAAAACAGCGCAGTCATGGATGCCGCTCGCCAGGAAAGGGAAAGAGCGGATCAGCGTAGCATGCGGACTCGAAGCCTGCTGGCAGCCGGTTCGGCAGTAAGCGGATGGTCAGGCAGGGCCGGCGTGCAGCCGGCAACGAGGCAGCGCGCACGCGGCGTACGGCGGTGCACCGGCCGCAATGCCCGCGGGCCGGTCACGCGCGATGCCGCCCGCCCGGGATCAAAGCCCGACGCTGTCGAGCCACTCGCCGAACATGCGTCGCGCGGCCGTCTCCAGCACAGGACCGTGCTGAACGGTGTCGGCGCGCAACTGGCGCGCGTCGATGCCGGGCGTCGACGCGATTTCGCCGGCGTTGCCGATCAGCCAGGGTTCGAAGCGGTCGGCGCGGATTTCAGGATGACATTGCAGCGCCAGCACGTGCTGCCCCCACGCGAACGCCTGGTGGCGGCACGCCGGGGTCGAGGCGAGATGGATCGCGCCGCCCGGCAGGTCGAACGTATCGCCATGCCAGTGCAGCATCGAGGTCGCCGCGCCGTCGAGATGGCGCAGCGGCGACGCGCGGCCCGCGTCGGTGAGCGTCAGCGGCGCCCAGCCGAGTTCCTTCTGCGCAGCCGGATAGACGCGCGCACCGAGCGCGCGGGCGATGAACTGCGCGCCGAGGCAGATGCCGAGGATCGGCAGTCCGGCGTCGATGCGCTGGCGCACGAGTGCCGCGAGCGGCGCGATCGACGGATACTGCGCATCCTCGTACACGCTGAGTGGCCCGCCGAGCATCACGAGCAGCGCCGGCTTGAGCGCGTCGAGCGCCTCGACGCGCGACGATCCGACGTCGACGTAGCGCACCCGCCGCCCGCGCTCTCCGAGCACCTGCTCGAAGCTGCCGAGGTCCTCGAAATGCACGTGGCGGATCGCCACCACTTCAGCGTTCATCATCGGCCTCCCGGTCGATCGACGGACGTCAGCCGGCGAATACCTTCCAGGTCTTCTTTTGCGTCGCCGCGTCGGCTTCTTCGTGCACCGAACAGTCGAGACGCAGGTCGCTGTCGGCCATCGACAGATCGAGCGCCGCGCAGTGATGCACGGTCTTCTTCGACTGCTTGCCTGGCTGGAAATGCGCGCACGTCAGGCACATGCGCTGCGGCGGCGTCGCACCGGCCACCTGCAGTTCGCGCAGCGTCTTCAGCAGCGCACGGTACAGCGTGCCCTGCTCGTCCGCGCCGAGCTTGCCGACCGCTTTCGTCAGGAATTCAGGCCATTGCAGCGCCTTCTTCGCCGCGGTACGGCCGCGGGCCGACAGGCGCACGGCGAGCGCACGGCCGTCGTCCAGTGCGCGACGCTTCTCGACGAGACCCTTCGTCTCGAGCGTGCTGACCGCATCGCTGGTGGTCGCAGCCGTGAGCTGCGTCTCGCGTGCGATCTCGCCGAGCCGCATCGGGCCCTTGCGTTGCAGCAGCAGCACGAGGATCTCGCCCTGCGTCGGCGTGAGGCCTGCGCCTTCCGCCCAATCCCATGCCTGGCTTCGCATGGCCGTACTCAACCGCAGCAAGCTGTGGGTCACACGTCCCGAAGCCTGATTCCCGTAAACGCCTTCGCTCATAGTCTTTTCGCTTTGCCGCCGCCCGGATCGCCGAGCAGCCGTAGTGTGGAGATCGAATGTCATCTCAAAACAGACGCTCGTTGAAGAGCGTCGACACGGCCGTCGCGAGGCACACGCGGCGGTCGCGTTCGCGGCGACCGGTGAGACACGGGTCGTTCCGGTGTCCGCAAAGCCGACATTCTAAGCGAGAGCGGAAAATCGCACAGCTAAGTTATCCCCTGCATTCTGTGGAAAATCGCTGGATAACCGGATTTTTTCGTTGTGCCGGCAATCTCAGCCGACCCCACAACCGAACGCGCAAACATTTTCCTGTTCGAATCGGCCATCGTGCCGACGGCATCGGTCCACCGGGTTATCCATCTCGCAGAGCGTTGACTTTGAAGCGGAATATCGGGTTATCCACAGATTTTCAGGACGACTGGCGACGCGCTGCGCACGAATCGGCGCCGAACGGCGTTCAGCGAATCGCCGCGCGGTCGAGCCTGTAATCTGCAAAACATTTTTTCATTCACGCCAGCGCAGGCACTGCTGACGAACCGTCTCGTTCAGCGATTTTTCCTGTTTGAAAACGGTTCTCAACCACGACGCGTCATTCACGCGCGCCTTCGCGAGCGCGCCGATCTCGTCGAGCGCCGCGCGCGAGCCGAGCGCGGCCGCATGCGGCGCGATCCGGTCGAGCGTGTCGAGGATGTCTTCCGCGATCGTGCGGCGCTCACCTGTCTGAGGATTGACGCAGGTGCCCTCGAGCCCGAAGCGGCACGCTTCGAAACGGTTGAATGTGTAGACGAGATAGTCGTCCTCCGACAGCTTCAGCGGCCGGTCGGTCAGCAGGTAGCGCGCGAGCGTCTGGATGTAGCAAGCAATCGCGGCCGCGCGATCGACCGACAGCGGCGTGTCCATCACGCGCACCTCGATCGTCCCGTAGCCGGGCTTCGGCCGGATGTCCCAGTAAAAGTCCTTCATCGAGTTGACGACGCCCGTGTTGACCATCTTCATGAAGTACTCCTCGAAGCTGTCCCAGGTCAGCACGAAAGGCGCGCGGCCCGACAGCGGGAACGCGAACACCGAATTCAGGCGCGCCGAATGGAAGCCGGTGTCGACGTTCTGCACGAACGGCGACGACGCGGACAGCGCGATGAAGTGCGGAATGAAGCGCGACATCGAGTGCAGCAGGAACAGCGCGCTGTCCGGATCGGGACAGCCGATGTGCACGTGCTGGCCGAACACGGTGAACTGCTTCGCGAGATAGCCGTACAGCTCGGAGATGTACTGGAAGCGCGGCGCGTCGTAGATCTGCCGGTCGCTCCACTGCTGGAACGCGTGCGTGCCGCCGCCGGCGAGCCCGACGTTGAGCTGGTCGGCGGCCTTCACGAGCACGTCGCGGATCGCGTGCAGCTCGCTGACCGCCTGCTCGTGCGAATGGCAGATGCCGGTCGACAGCTCGATCATGCTCTCGGTGATTTCGGGCGTGATGTTGCCGGGGAAGGTCTCGCCCTGGATCAGGCGCATCAGGTCGGATGCCGCCTTGGTCAGGTCGTAGTTGTGCGTGTTGACGACCTGGATCTCCAGTTCGACGCCGAACGTGAACGGTTCGGAATTGACGAAAGTTTCGAGTGCCATGGCAGGTTCCGGAAATCAGTTGCCGTCGCTGCGTTCGCTGACCGCCGACAGGCAGCGGTAGACGACGAACGGGCTGACGAGCTGCAGGATCACGATCGTGCACATCACGATCGCGCGCAGGTGCGGGTCGAAATTCGGATAGAGCTGGTAGGTGTCGTCGACGAGCAGGTACGACAGCGCGGACATCGGCGTGAGCGCGATACCGAGCGCGATGCCCTGCTTCATCCCGATGCCGCTCGGCTTCGCGAACGCGACGACGCCGGCCAGCTTCGCCACGAGCCGCGTGACGATCAGTGCGATCGCGAGCAGCCCGCCGAGTGCGATGTCGCCCCACGTGAACGACGTGAGCGTCAGCACGAACAGCACCACCGTCAGCAGCCAGCCGGCCGTGCCGAAATGCTCGGGCCACAGCTGCGGCCGCGCTTCGAGGTTCTTCACGATGATGCCGGCGAGCAGCAGCGTGAGCAGCGTCGACAGCTTCAGCGCCTGCGCCACCGCGATCGCGAGCATCACGAGGCCGAACAGCGCGACGAACGAATGCTCGTCGCGCATCGTCGAGGTCATGTGGCGGAACAGGTAATTGCATGCGCGCGCGACCAGGTACGCGACGATGAACGAACCGGCGATCAGGTAGACGGGCTGCAGGATCGTCGCGAAGACGTTCCCGTACGCCTCCTGGTGGAGCCAGCTCGTGACGAGCTTGGTCAGCACGATCGCGTACACGCTGTTCAGCGCGGTCAGCGTGATGAGGCGCTGCGACACCTGCCCTTCCGCGCGCAGTTCGGTCTTGAGCTGGATCACCATCGACGGCGACGTCGCGATCGCGATCGCCGACAGCACGAGCGCGACCATGCCCGACACGCCGAGCGCGAGCATCACGAACAGCACGAGCACGAACGTCAGCGTCGCCTCGGCAAGGCTCGACGCAATGAGCCACGGATTGCGGCGAATCCACTTCAGGTCGAGACGGCTGCCGAGCTCGAACAACAGCAGGCCGAGCGCGACGTCGATCAGCAGCCGCGAGGTTTCGTCGGTGCTTGCGTCGATCACGCCGAATCCGAACGAACCGGCGACGAGACCGATCACCGCATAGCCGGTGATGCGCGGCAACCGCCATGCGCGGTAGCACAGCTCGCCGCACAGACCGGCCGCGAACAACGCGAGCCCGGCCCAGAACACGGCATCCGGCGCGAGCGGCCAGTTGGGCAGGAATGAGAACGCCGACTTCATCGTGGTGACTTCTCCTTTGGAAGCAATCGCCAGCGGCGCGGGGTCAAGCGTCAGAAATGAGATGCGCGCCGGCTGGGTATCGCCCCGAATGTGATTGTTGTGGTCGACGACGGCGGGACATGGGATCCGCCTTTTTCCGCCGTCCGGCGGAACTGTCGTTCAGGCTGCCGATCTGGATTGTCGGCCTGGTGTGTGAACGGACTGCGCAGTCTCGAAGATTCAGATTCGAAATCGTGCCGACCGTTCCATTGAAGCATGTCCGGCGCCTGGCCGAACGAACGCGAAGGAAACCGATTGTGCCACAGCTTTTTCGCTCCGGAATCGATCGAATCGACTCGCGGCCCTGTGAGGCACCACAGGTCTTTGGTTTCAATGGTTTACTTGTATATATACGTAGTAGAAGTTAACAAGGCGCGCACAGTTCTGTGGATAACTTCGGTTTACGCAACAAGATCAAGGTGTTGGCACAGCGATAACCCGTTGCACAGGCTGTTTGCTCACAGCGGTTTGAGTTGAGCAACTTTCGAGCCGTTCGACGACTGTGCCGAGTTGCCCAGTTTACGTCCACTGTGATTGCACACGAACCGCGCGTGGATTCCGCGCGGTTATCCACAGCGCCGAGTGGATAACTTTGCGCGAAAAAATCGAAGGACTGTGAGATTTCGGCTGACGAGATCAGCCGATCTGGCGGCCGCGCAGCGCACGGATCAGGAAACGGGCCGGGTCGACGGCATCGACGAGTTCGCGCTCGAGCGGCAGCGGCTCGCCTTCGAGTTGCGACGCGATCAGCTCGGCGCCGAGCGCCGCCCACACCAAACCGCGGGAGCCGTAGCCGAATGCGCCGTAGAGCCCAGCGGTGCGCGGCAGGTCGCGCGCCTTCGCACCGCTCAGCACGCGTGCGTTCGCGACGGTCTGCGCTTCGTCGGCAAGCGGGCCAATCACCGGCACACGGTCGGCGACGACCCAGCGAAACGCGACGCGCCCGCGCAGCGTCCCGACGTCCGGCAGCTCGCCGATCAGGCCGGGCAGCAGATGCCGCACTCGCTCGATATTTTCGATATGTCCGGCGGGGCGCATCGCAGGATCGAGGTCATCGGGTTCGAACGTTGCGCCGATCAGCAGCGTGCCGTCGTCGAGCGGCACCGCATAGCCGTCGCCGATCGCCGGGCATGGCAGCGGCGCCGTGCTGCCGGGCGGCAGCAGCGTCAACTGGCCGCGCACCGGCTGCAGCGCGACGTGCCGCAGGCCGGCGAGACGCACGGCATCGCCCGCGTTCGCGAGCACGACGACCGGCGCTTCGGCGAGTGTCGCGCCCGCCGCATCGACGGCGCGCCACGTGTCGCCGTCACGCTCGAGTCGAGCGACCTCGGTGCCGGCCAGCAGTTTCACGCGCTCACCGGCCGCCGCGACTTGCGCGGCGCAGAGCGCTGCCGGCCATACGGCGCCGCCGTGCGGAAACAGCAGGCCGCCATGTGCGACGGGCAGGTTCAGATGCGCGCGTGCGGCGTCGGTGTCGAGCAGCGACACGTAGTCGGACGGTGCGCCGAGCGCATCGAACGCCTCGCGCATCCGCACGAAATCGTCGGCCGATTCCGCGAGATGAATCATTCCGCGCGTGCTGCGCGCGAACGCATGGCCGGCCTGCTCGAGCGCGCGCCAGCGTGCGAGCGCATGCAGGAAACCGCTGCGCGTGAGGCGACTCGCGACGTTGTCGTCGCGCGTCATCAGTGGATGAAATACACCGGCCGGATTGCCCGATGCATCGCTCGCGATCCGCGCGTGCCGCTCGATCAGCGTGACGTTCCAGCCGCGTGCCGCAAGCCGTTCGACGACCGCGCAGCCGGCCAGGCCCGCGCCGATCACGATCGCATCGCGCGCGGCGACCGGCAATGCGCGCGGCGGTTCGTGCCGGCGCATCCGCCAGCGCGGTGCATATTCGCCCGCGAGCATCGCGAACTTGCCGGCCAGCCCGGCGATCTTGCGATACGTGAAACCCGCGTCGAGGAGCGCTTGTTTCACCACGCCCGCGCTCGAATACGTCGCAAAGGTCGCATCGTCGGCGGCGACGCGTGCGAGTGCGCGAAACACATCGGCCGACCAGAGCTCCGGGTTTTTCGCGGGCGCGAAGCCGTCAAGATAGAACGCATCGGCGCGTGCGACCAGTTTCGGCAGCATCTCGCGCGCGTCGCCCAGCGCGAGCGTGAGCACGACGCGGCCGGCGTCGAATTCGAGGCGATGAAAACCTGGAACGAGCATCGGCCACGCATCGGCGAGCATCCCCGCTTCTGCCGACATGGTTGTGTTCGCAACTATCTTTGACAGTGCGTGGCGCAGATCCTCGCGCGAAAACGGATGTTTCTCGAACGACACGAAATGCAGCCGCTCGCAGCGCGCGGGATCGTCGCGCCAGGCGGCCCAGGTCGCGAGGAAGTTGGCGCCCGCGCCGAACCCCGTCTCGACGATGGTGAACGTGCGGCGGCCTTGCCAGCGCGCGGGCAGCGCGTTGCCCGCGATGAACACGTGGCTCGCCTGCGCGAGCGCGCCCGCGACGTTGTGATAGATGTCGCCGTACGCGGGCGAGACGAGGGTGCCGTCGTCGCGAAACGCGAGCGTGGCGGGAACGAGTCGGTCGGGCATGCGAAACAAAAAACGTGGCAGCCAAGCCTGGCAAGGGATTGCGCGGAGGCGTCCGGCGGGCCGTTGGCAAAAACCAACGGCGTTGCGCGACGGCGGACCCGGCTGCGTATCCTGTCCGGTTGGCGCAGGTCAAAAAACAGGCAATCGACGATTCATTCGGCGAAATACCGATGAAAATCTTTGAAACCCTTGTCGTTATTGGGTTTGCGCTGCGCTATCATAGCAACGCCGTACCGCGGGGTGGCCGCCGGCAAGCCGGACGGCACGTCGCGCGGGCCAGGATTCGGCGCTGTGCCGTCGGAGTCTGACTCTCGACGGCACGGTTCGCGCACGTATAATCGGCGCGTTCGCGCTGTTCGTGTCAAACCTAACCTGAAAAAGGAACCTTAATGAACAAACAGGAACTGATCGACGCCGTCGCCGCCCAAACGGGCGCCAGCAAGGCTCAAACCGGCGAAACGCTGGACACGCTGCTCGAAGTCATCAAGAAGGCCGTGTCGAAGGGTGATGCGGTTCAGCTGATCGGCTTCGGCAGCTTCGGTTCGGGCAAGCGCGCAGCACGTACGGGCCGCAACCCGAAGACGGGCGAAACCATCAAGATCCCGGCAGCCAAGACGGTCAAGTTCACGGCTGGCAAGGCGTTCAAGGACGCCGTCAACAAGCGTTAATTCAGCGCCTGTTCCAGGAAAAAAACCCGCCTTCCGGCGGGTTTTTTGTTGGGCGCGCGCGGCATTTTCGCCACAGTTCGCGTCACTCTTGCAAGATTTAACGGTTACTGTCCGCAGCCGTTTTCCCCGAGTTTTACCGTGTATTACGCGTGCACGATCTGCGTGTCGCCCGGGTCTTCGTCGTCGTGCGAATCGACATCCCAGACCGGAAACGGATCGTCGAACGTGGCCCATTGCGGCGCGCCGAGCGCGAATTCCGCATCGGTGAGCAGGCATGTGTCGAGTTTCGCGCGCCATGCGTCGGCATCGAGCCCGATGCCGATCAGCACGAGTTCCTGACGGCGATCGCCGACCGAGCGGTCGTCGAGGTCGCCCTGCCACTCCGTGCGAATTTCGGCGAGCAACTCGTCGTCGTCCGGCCATTCCGCGCGATCCTGCGCGGCCCACCAGAGACCTGCCGGGCCATGCCGGCACACGCCGCCCGCCTGCGACAGCGAACCCGCGATGTCGTTGCGCGTCGCGAGCCAGAAGAAGCCTTTGCTGCGGAGCACGCCCGGCCACTCCTGATGCAGCAGCGCCCAGAGTCGCGCCGGATGAAACGGCCGGCGCGCGCGGTAAACAAAATTGCCGATGCCGAATTCGTCGGCCTCGCCATGCACGTGCGCGTGATGCGGATCGTGGCACTCGGGATCGTCGCAATGCGTGTGATCGCGATCGAGCGACGCGAGCCAGCCCGGCGCGTTCGCGGCTTCGTCGAAATCGAAGCGGCCGGTGTTCAGCACTTCGCCGAGCGCCACGTTGCCGAACGTCGACACGACCTGGTGCGCGCGCGGGTTGAGCCGCGCAAGGATGTGCTGCAGGCGCGCGAGTTCGTCCGCGCCGACGAGGTCGGCCTTGTTGATCACCAGCACGTCGCAGAATTCGATCTGCTCGATCAGCAGCTCGACGAGCGTGCGATCGTCTTCGTCCGATGCGGCGATCCCGCGCGTCGCGAGCGCGTCGTCGGAACCGTAGTCGCGCAGGAAATTGTAGGCGTCGACCACGGTGACGAGCGTGTCGAGGCGCGCGACGCTCGACAGCGACGCGCCGTCGTCGTCGACGAACGTGAAGGTTTCGGCGATCGGCATCGGCTCCGCGATGCCGGTCGATTCGATCACGATCGCATCGAAGCGGCCGTCCGCCGCGAGATTGCGGATCTCGACGAGCAGGTCGTCGCGCAGCGTGCAGCAGATGCAGCCGTTCGACATCTCGACGAGGCGCTCCTCGACGTGCGACAGCGCCTGCGCATCGCGCACGAGCGACGCGTCGATGTTGACCGCCGCGAGATCGTTGACGATCACGGCGACTTTCAGGCCCGCGCGGTTCGCGAGGATGTGATTGAGCAGCGTGGTCTTGCCGGCGCCGAGGAAACCGGACAGCACGGTGACGGGCAACGGCTGGTTCATTGCCGGATTCATAACGATTTGCACCAACGGAAAAGAGGGAAAAGCGGCCGCGGCGCCCTGGCGGGGCGCGATCGGCCCGGGCCGGTCGAAATCGCGGCGTGAGATGCGCATTGTGCATCAAACGCGCGCCGGCCGAGCGGCACGGCGTCAGCCGGCGCTGCGGCGCGGCGTCACTGCTCGGGCGGCAGCAGCTTCCACTGCGCCAGGATTCCGGCGATCTGCCGCGCGTACTTGTCGCGCAGCGACGGCGTTTCGGAATGATAGGCGCCGACGGCCTGCCATGTGTTGCCGTAGCGATTCATCTTCTGGCGCAGGTGCCACGCGGCGATATAGACGTTCTTGCACGGCTGCATCAGCGTGTCGCGGCCGATGCCGTAGCGCGACAGCGTCGGCAGGTGGATCGAATTGATCTGCATCAGACCGTAGTCGACCGAGCCGTTCGTGTTCTTGTTCAGCGCGTCGGGCCGGTTGCGCGACTCCTGCCACGCGATCGCGCGCAGGATCAGCGGATTGACCTTCTGGTAGCGGGCGGCCTCGTCGAAACAATCCGCGCGAGCGTTTCCGCAGGCGAACCACGCGCCGGCGGCGATCAACGCGATCGAAGCGAACCGTCTGTTCATGTTGCGGAAACGAAAAGGAAATGACGCAAGGATCGGGAAAACCCGTGTCTGTTATTCGTACGACTGGAAACGCGCCGCCCGTATCATACAGACAGTCCGTCGCGTGACGACAAGCGAAAGGCGGCAGCCCGTTTATACCGCATTTTCGTGTCGATTCATCGCAAAACGACGGCGATGACCTGAATGCCGGGGCATTGCCGAAATCTTACATATTGCATACGGTGTGCAGGATACATGTCGTATGTGAGACAGTCTTCGGATCAATGTGATATTTCGGACATGAAAAACTGCTAATGTCGCGCCTTTAGGACCTGGATCCCAGCACTACCGCCGGAAGTGGCCTGAGCCGGCATCGACCCAATCATCCATGACAAGAAATCGCTTCGTTATGCGGCGCATCGCCACGACCTTGATGGTCGCCGGCATCATCGTCTCGCAGGCCGCCTACGCTCAGGTCACGCTCAATTTCGTGAATGCGGATATCGACCAGGTCGCCAAGGCGATCGGCGCCGCAACCGGCAAGACCATCATCGTCGACCCCCGCGTGAAGGGGCAGCTCAACCTCGTGGCCGAACGGCCGGTGCCGGAAGACCAGGCGCTGAAGACGCTGCAGTCGGCGCTGCGCATGCAGGGCTTCGCGCTGGTGCAGGATCACGGCGTGCTGAAGGTCGTGCCGGAGGCCGACGCGAAGCTGCAGGGCGTGCCGACCTATGTCGGCAATGCGCCGCAGGCGCGCGGCGACCAGGTCATCACGCAGGTGTTCGAGCTGCGCAACGAATCGGCGAACAACCTGCTGCCGGTGCTGCGGCCGCTGATCTCGCCGAACAACACGGTCACCGCCTACCCGGCGAACAACACGATCGTCGTCACCGACTACGCGGACAACGTGCGCCGCATCGCGCAGATCATCTCGGGTGTCGACAGCGCCGCGGGCGCGCAGGTTCAGGTCGTGCCGCTGCGCAACGCAAACGCGATCGACCTTGCCGCGCAACTGCAGAAGATGCTCGACCCCGGCGCGATCGGCAACAGCGACGCGACGCTGAAGGTGTCGGTCACGGCCGATCCGCGCACCAACTCGCTGATGCTGCGCGCGTCCAGCGCGTCGCGCCTCGCAGCCGCGAAGCGCCTCGTGCAGCAGCTCGACGCGCCGAGCGCGGTGCCCGGCAACATGCACGTCGTGCCGCTGCGCAACGCCGACGCGGTGAAGCTCGCGAAGACGCTGCGCGGCATGCTCGGCAAGGGAAGCGGCAGCGACAGCGGTTCGTCGGCGTCGTCCAACGATGCGAACAGCTTCAACCAGGGCGGCGGCTCGTCGTCGAGCGGCAACTTCTCGACCGGTACGTCGGGCACCCCGCCGCTGCCGTCGGGCGGCCTGGGCGGTTCGTCGTCCTCGTCGTACGGCAGCGGCGCGACGGGCAGCGGCGGCCTCGGTACCGGCGGCCTGCTCGGCGGCGACAAGGACAAGGGCGACGACAACCAGCCGGGCGGGATGATCCAGGCCGACTCGGCGACCAACTCGCTGATCATCACCGCGTCCGATCCGGTCTACCGGAACCTGCGCTCGGTGATCGACCAGCTCGACGCACGGCGCGCGCAGGTCTATATCGAAGCGCTGATCGTCGAGCTGAACTCGAACACGTCCGGCAACCTCGGCATTCAGTGGCAGATCGCTCAGGGCCAGTTTCTCGGTGGCACGAACTTCAGCGCTCCCGGTACACCCACCGGCAACATCCTCGGTGTGTCGGGCGCGGTTGCAGCCGGCGGTGCGACGGGTCTCGGCGCGTTGGGGCAGACTCTCCTGCCGGGCCTCAACGTCGGTTGGCTGCACAACATGTTCGGCGTGCAGGGCCTCGGCGCGCTGCTGAATTACTTCGCGGGCGTGAGCGACGCGAACGTGCTGTCGACGCCGAACCTCATCACGCTCGACAACGAAGAGGCGAAGATCGTCGTCGGCCAGAACGTGCCGATTCCGACGGGTTCGTATTCGAACCTGACGAGCGGCAACACGAACAACGCATTCAATACCTACGATCGCCGCGACGTCGGTCTCACGCTGCACGTGAAGCCGCAGATCACCGATGGCGGTATTCTGAAGCTGCAACTCTACACGGAGGATTCGGCGGTCGTGACCTCCACTGCGACCGCAGTCAACGGTCCGACCTTCACCAAGCGCTCGATCCAGTCGACGATCCTCGCGGACAACGGCGAAATCATCGTGCTCGGCGGCCTCATGCAGGACAACTACGCGGTGTCGAACAGCAAGGTGCCGCTGCTGGGCGACATCCCGTGGATCGGCCAGCTGTTCCGCTCGGAGAACAAGAACCGCCAGAAGACCAACCTGATGGTGTTCCTGCGCCCGGTGATCATCAACGATCGCAATGTCGCGCAGCAAGTCACGGCTAACCGCTACGACTACATTCAGGGCGTGACGGGCGCGTACAAGTCGGACAACAACGTGATGCGCGACAAGGACGATCCGGTCGTCCCGCCAATGCCGCTCGGCCCGAGCCAGGGCGGCACGCCCGCCGGGAACCTGTTCGATCTCGACAAGATGCGTCGCCAGCAACTGCAGCGCCAGGTGGCGCCGGTGCCGGCCCAGCCGTTGCCGGAAGCGACGCCCGCCCAGCCGCAGAGCGTGCCGCAGCAGGCCGTGCCGCAACAGCCGCTGACCGCCACGCCGGGAGCCTCGCAGTGACCGACGTGCTCGCGTCCTCCGCCCACGACGGCGCGCCGGGCGAACGGCAGCCGCCGTCGCCGCTCGCCGCGCGCCTGTTGCCGTACGGCTTCGCGAAGAGCGGCCAGGTGCTGATCGCGCACCAGCTCGACGACACGCTCGAGGTGTGGATCAGCGAACGCACGAACGACGCGGCGCTCGCCGAAATCGCGCGCAACTTCGGCTCGATCTCCGTGCATCGCGTGCCGGCCGACGAGCTCGCGCAGGCGATCAACCAGGCCTATGCGCGCCAGGACGGCAGCGCGGCGCAGATCGTCGGCGAGGTCGAAGGCGAAGTCGACCTGTCGCGGTTGATGCAGGACATTCCCGAAGTCGAGGATCTGCTCGAATCGGAAGACGACGCGCCGATCATCCGGATGATCAACGCGCTGCTCACGCAAGCGGCGCGCGAACAGGCATCGGACATTCACATCGAGCCGTTCGAGAACGCATCGGTCGTGCGGTTTCGCGTCGACGGCACGCTGCGCGACGTCGTGCGCCCGAAGAAGGCGCTGCACGGCGCGCTGATCTCGCGGATCAAGATCATGGCGCAGCTCGACATCGCCGAGAAGCGCCTGCCGCAGGACGGCCGCATCACGCTGCGCGTCGGCGGCCGGCCGGTCGACGTGCGCGTGTCGACGCTGCCGACCGGGCACGGCGAGCGCGCGGTGCTGCGTCTGCTGGAAAAGGATGCGCAGCGCCTGAACCTCGAGGCGCTCGGGATGGGCCGCGACACGCTCGTCCAGTTCGACAAGCTGATCGGCCGCCCGCACGGGATCGTGCTGGTGACGGGCCCGACCGGTTCGGGCAAGACGACGACGCTGTATGCGTCGATGTCGCGGCTCGAAACGGCGACGACCAACATCATGACCGTCGAGGATCCGATCGAATACGACCTGTCCGGCATCGGCCAGACGCAGGTGAACGAGCGGATCGGGATGACCTTTGCCCGCGCGCTGCGCTCGATCCTGCGCCAGGACCCGGACGTGATCATGATCGGCGAAATCCGCGATCTGGAAACCGCGCAGATCGCGGTGCAGGCATCGCTGACGGGCCACCTCGTGCTCGCGACGCTGCACACGAACGATGCCGCATCGGCCGTCACGCGCCTGACCGACATGGGCGTCGAGCCGTACCTGCTCGCGTCGTCGCTGCTCGGCGTGCTCGCGCAGCGCCTGGTGCGCCAGCTCTGCCCGGTCTGCAAGGAAGAGCGGCACGAGGAAGGCCGCACCGTGTGGCATCCGGTCGGCTGCGACAAGTGCGGGCATTCGGGCTACACCGGCCGGCGCGGCGTGTACGAACTGCTGGTGGTCGACGATTCGATCCGCACGCTGATCCACCGCAACGCGGCCGATGCGGAGATTCTCGCCGCGGGCCGCGCCGAAGGGATGCGCACGCTGCGCGACGACGCCGAGCGCTGGCTCGCGGCCGGCGCGACGTCGCTCGAGGAAGTGCTGCGCGTGACGGGAGGCGCATAGCGCGATGCCGGCATTCCGTTTCGAAGCAATCGATTCGGCGGGGCGCGCGCAGAAAGGCGTGATCGACGCCGACAGCGCGCGCGCCGCGCGCGGCCAGCTGCGCACGCAGGGGCTCACGCCGCTCGTCGTCGAGCCGGCCGCCAGCGCGACCCGCGGCGCGCGCTCGCAGCGCCTCGCGTTCGGCCGCAAGCTGTCGCAGCGCGAGCAGGCGATCCTCACGCGCCAGCTCGCGAGCCTGCTGATCGCGGGGCTGCCGCTCGACGAGGCGCTCGGCGTGCTCACCGAGCAGGCCGAGCGCGACTACATCCGCGAACTGATGGCCGCGATTCGCGCGGAAGTGCTCGGCGGCCATTCGCTTGCGAACGCGCTGGGCCAGCATCCGCGCGACTTTCCGGAAATCTACCGCGCGCTCGTCGCGGCGGGCGAGCACACCGGCAAGCTCGGCATCGTGCTGTCGCGCCTCGCCGACTACATCGAACAGAGCAATGCGCTGAAGCAGAAGATCCTGCTGGCGTTCACGTATCCGGGAATCGTCACGCTGATCGCATTCGGCATCGTCACGTTCCTGCTGAGCTATGTCGTGCCGCAGGTCGTCAACGTGTTCGCGAGCACGAAGCAGCAACTGCCGCTGCTGACGATCGTGATGATGGCGCTGTCGGATTTCGTCCGGCACTGGTGGTGGGCGATCCTGATCGCGGTCGCGCTCGTCGTGTGGTTCGTGAAGGCGACGCTGTCGCGCGACGGGCCCAGGCTCGCGTTCGACCGCTGGGTGCTGACGGCGCCGCTCGCGGGCAAGCTCGTGCGCGGCTACAACACGGTGCGCTTCGCGAGCACGCTCGGCATCCTGACCGCGGCCGGCGTGCCGATCCTGCGCGCGTTGCAGGCGGCCGGCGAGACGCTGTCGAACCGCGCGATGCGCGCGAACATCGACGATGCGATCGTGCGCGTGCGCGAAGGCTCCGCGCTGTCGCGCGCGCTGAACAACGTGAAGACGTTTCCGCCGGTGCTCGTGCACCTGATCCGTTCCGGCGAGGCGACGGGCGACGTGACGACGATGCTCGATCGCGCGGCGGAAGGCGAGGCGCGCGAACTCGAGCGGCGCACGATGTTCCTGACGAGCCTGCTCGAGCCGCTCTTGATCCTCGCGATGGGCGGCATCGTGCTCGTGATCGTGCTGGCCGTGATGCTGCCGATCATCGAGCTGAACAACATGGTGCAGTGACGGCCCGGGCGCCGGTCGGGCCGCCGCCGTTCAACGCATGTAGATCGCGGGGGACGGCGTGTTCGCTGGGAGCTGGATTTCGGCGCGGGCGCCGTTGCGGTCGACGATGATCGAGCGGCTGCGGACTTCGGCGAGCTTCGCGCCGGGTGTGACTTCCGCGCCGAGCGACACGGCACGCGGCGGTTCGCCGCCGACGCCGACGATCGCGGCGCCGCCATGATCGAGCGCGAGAATGCCGAACAGGTGGATGTCCTGCACGGGATTCTTGTCGAGCTGTCCGCCGAAGAGCGCGGCGGCGTCCTCGGTGCGGATCGGCAACCGCGCGGCGGCGGCGGGCAGCGGCGCTTCGCGGGCCGACAGCGTGACGACCCAGTAGGTGGCCGTCGCGCACAAACCCGCGAAGAGGGCTAGGGAGAGGATCCGGATCGAGAGCGCGTTCATGCGCGCTATTGTACGGATGTATATGAAATTTGCGTTGGGTGAAAGCCCTCGGCAATGCGCGCCTTACAATGCGTGCTCCGCGCCCGGGGAAACGGAAGCCGGCCGTCAGGCAAGCGTCCGGAATGCGCCGGGTGCGTCACTCAATCGACGATATTTTTTGGAAAGAGGTAGTCAGTCATGCAAACGTGGATCACTCGCCGTAATGCGGCCGTGCGCCGTCAGCGCGGTTTCACGCTGATCGAGATCATGGTGGTGGTCGCGATCCTCGGGATCCTGGCGGCACTGATCGTGCCGAAGATCATGAGCCGTCCCGACGAGGCACGCCGTATCGCCGCGAAGCAGGACATCGGCACGATCATGCAGGCGCTCAAGCTGTACCGTCTCGACAACGGCCGCTATCCGACCCAGGAACAGGGCCTGAACGCGCTGACCCAGAAGCCGACCACCGATCCGATCCCGAACAACTGGAAGGACGGCGGCTATCTCGAGCGCCTGCCGAACGATCCGTGGGGCAACGGGTACAAGTACCTGAACCCGGGCGTGCACGGCGAGATCGACGTGTTCAGCTACGGCGCCGACGGCAAGGAAGGCGGCGAGAGCAACGATTCCGACATCGGTTCGTGGCAGTAAGCGCGCGCTGACCGGACCGACGTTCTTCCCGTTTCTTCACTTCATGCCCGCCCTTCGCACGCCCTTGCGCTCCGCTCGCGCTCGCCGCGATGCCCGCGACGGCCGAGTGCGCCGCGGCGCGGCCGTGACCGCGGCGCGCGCGCGCGGCTTCACGCTGCTCGAGATGCTGGTCGTGCTCGTGATCGCGGGCCTGTTGGTGTCGCTCGCGTCGCTGTCGCTCACGCGCAATCCGCGCACCGACCTGCGCGAGGAAGCGCAGCGCATCGCGCTGCTGTTCGAGACGGCCGGCGACGAAGCGCAGGTGCGCGCGCGCCCGATCGCGTGGCAGCCGACCGCGCACGGCTTCCGTTTCGACGTGAGCTCGCCCGACGGCTGGCGCACGCTGCGCGACGACGTGCTGCGCCCGCGCGACTGGGACGGCGGCGTCACCGGCGCCGACATCGACTATCCGGGATCCGACACGCGTGCGAGCCGCGTCGTGTTCGGCATCGAAAGCGTCGACACGCCGGTACGCGTGACGCTGCATTCGGCGGTCGGCAGCGCGACGATCGTCGGCACCGGCAACGGCCGCTACGAGGTGCAATGACGATGCGTCGTCGCCTGCCCTTCCCGGCTCCTTCCCGAGGCTTCACGATGATCGAGGTGCTGGTCGCGCTCGCGATCATCGCGGTCGCGCTCGCCGCGTCGATCCGCGCGGTCGGCACGATGGCGACCAATGCATCCGATCTCCATCGCCGGCTGCTCGCCGGCTGGAGCGCCGACAACGCACTCGCGCAGTTGCGGCTCACGCATGCGTGGCCGGAGGTTGGCGAGCAGAGTTTCGACTGTTCGCAAGGCAACGTGCAGCTGGTCTGCACGCAGCGCGTGAGCACGACGCCGAACCCGGTGTTCCGGCGCGTGCAGATGTCGGTGAGCATGCCGGGGCACGCCGGCGTGCTCGCGCAAATGGTGACGGTGGTCGCGAATGAAACCAGCCGTCCGCTCTGACGCGCCGATGCGGCGCCGGCCCGTGCGTTCCGTCGGCCCGCGCCGCGTGCGCGGCTTCACGCTGATCGAACTGATGATCGCGATCGCGATCCTCGCGGTGGTCGCGATCCTCTCGTGGCGCGGGCTCGACCAGATCATGCGCGGCCGCGACAAGGTCGCGTCCGCGATGGAGGACGAGCGCATCTTCGCGCAGATGTTCGACCAGATGCGCATCGACGCGCGGCTCGCCGCCACCGACGACGAAGCCGGCCAGCCGGCGATCGGCGTCGCCGGCAACACGCTGCAGATCGTCCGCGAACTCGACGTGCCGGGCGCCGCGCCGCGGTTGCAGGTGGTCCGCTACCGGATCGCCGGCGGGCGCGTCGTGCGCTATGCGTCGCCGCCGCTCGACGACGCGAACCGCCTGCGCGACGTGCTGAAGGACAGCAGCGTCGACGGCTGGAGCTGGGTCGCGCTGATGGGCGGCGTCGGTGCGATCGACGCGAAGCTGTACGTGCCGCGCGTCGGCTGGACCACCAACCTGCAGGCGGCCAGCGACGCGCTGTCGCAGAACAACGATGCGCTGAAGGTGCCGCAGATCGGCAACGCGCCGCCGACGCGCGCGGTGACGGGGCTGCAGGTCAGCATCGGCGCGACGTCGCTGCGCGTGCCCGTCACGCGCATTTTCCTCGTCGGGGAATGACGATGCGCGCGCGCCCTCACCGTTCCCGGTTCGCCGCGCGTGGCGGCGCACGCGCGCATGCACGCACCCGCCGCGAGCGCGGTGCGGCGATCATCACCGCGCTGCTCGTCGTCGCGCTGTCGGCGATCCTCGTGTCGGGGATGCTGTGGCGTCAGCAGGTGCAGATTCGCCGCATCGAGAACCAGCGCGTGATCGCGCAGGCGCAGTGGGTCGCGCGCGGCGCGCTCGACTGGACGCGCATGATCCTGCGCTCCGAAGGCGACACGGCGCCCGGCATCACCTATCTCGGCGGGATCTGGGCCGTGCCGATCGCGAAGACCAAGCTGTCCGACTTCCTCGGCCGGATCGGCGCGCCGAACGACAACGGCGGCGAAGACACCTACATCTCCGGATCGATCGAGGACGCGCAGGCGAAGTACAACCTGCGCAACCTCGTGTCGTCGCCGGCGCCCGGCGTGCTGCAGCTCAACGTGATGCAGCTCCAGGCGTTCCAGCGGCTGTTGACGACGCTCGGCTACGACGGCGCGTTCGCGAAGCGGATCGCGCTGCAGATGCGCGCGGGCCTGATGCATTCGGCGACGCGCTTCCAGACGCCGACGCTGCCCGGCGCCGGTACGGCCGCGACCGCGCCGGTGCCCGGCGGCGACATGACCGGCAACATCACCGACGAACCGGGGATGTCCGACGGCGATCGCGGGCCCGCGCCGCTCCAGATGACCGGCGTCGACAGCCTGCTCGACGTCGACGGTGTGACGCCCGAGATGGTCGCGCGGCTGCGCCCGTTCGTCACCGTGCTGCCGACCACCACGCCGGTGAACATGAACACCGCGCCGGCCGAGGTGATCGCGGCGCTGGTGCCGGGGATGAGCGTGTCGTCCGCGCAGGCGCTCGTGGCGCGGCGCGAGACCGTGTTTTTCCGCAACGTCGGCGACGTGCAGCTCGCGCTGCGCGGCGCCGGCGCGCCGCCGAACGCGACGATCGACTCGAGCCTCGTCGACGTCAATTCGAACTATTTCATCGTGCACGGCCGGATTCAGCACGATCGCGCGGAGGTCGATCGCACCTCGCTCGTGTATCGTGATTCGACCACGCACTCGACGCGGGTCGTGCGCATCCGCGACCAGCTATAACGACGCCATTCGGGAGAGGAGCTCTTGAGCACGCTGATTGTTTCTTTGCCGCCGCGCGAGCCGGCCGTGCCGCTGCAGGAGTGGCAGTGGCCGGAGCTGCCGTTCACGCTCGTGGACAAGGCCGGCCAGGTGCAGCGCGCGGGCCGCGCCGCGCTTGCGCTGCTGCCGCGCGCGAACGCGACGGTGCTGATCGTCGCCGCGCGCGACGTGCTGCTGCTGGCCGCGACCGTGCCGCCGCTCAAGGGGCCGAAGCTGCGCCAGGCGCTGCCCAACATCGTCGAGGACCAGCTGATCCAGGATCCGCTCGGCTGCCATATCGCGCTCGATCCGGTCGCGCTGCCGGACGGCCGCCGCGTGCTGGCCGTCGTCGATCGCGCGTGGTTCCGCGCGATCTGCGACGCGTTCACGGCAGCCGGCCACCGGCACCTGAGCGCCGTGCCCGCGACGCGCTGCCTGCCCGCGCCGCGGGCACCGGCGGCGGACGCGGCGCCCGATGCGCCTGCCGACGGTGAGGCCACGCCGGCCGACGCAATCACGGCGGCGGACGAGCCGCCCCTTCGCCCGACGGCGGTGGCCGCGGTGCTCGGCCTCGCGACGACGGTCGAACCCGTGCTCGTGGAAGCCGGCGCGCAGCCGGCTGCGGCCGGTGCGCCGCGTCTCGAGCTCGCGGTCGCGCGCGGCGCGCTCGGCGAAGGTTTCGCGGCGCCGGCATCCCGCGCGGGCGGCACGCTGGCCGCGCTCGCCGGTGGCGGCGACGTCGATCTGTACGAACTCGGCGAACCGGGCGCCGAGCCGCGCCTCGCGTCGGTCGGTCGTGCCGACGGCCCGCTGCTGCCGGGCGCGCAACCGCTGTCGTTCGACGCATTCGCGCGGCGTGCGCTGACCGAGCGCTTCGATCTGTGCCAGTTCGAATTCGAATCCCAGCCGTGGCGCTTCGACCGCGCGACGGTGAAGCGCCTGCGCGTGCCGATCGCCCTCGCCGCGGCCACGCTCGGTGTCGCGGTGATCGGGATGAACCTGCACTGGTGGAAGCTGTCGCGCGAGCGCGACGCGCTGTCCGCGCAGATCACCGAGACGCTGCTGTCGGCCTTCCCGAAGACGACGACGGTGCTCGATCCGCCCGCGCAGATGCAGCGTCAGCTCGACCAGCTGCGCCTTGCGGCGGGCGAGCTGTCGCCGAACGATTTCCTCGCGCTGTCGAGCGGGTTGTCGCGTTCGATGGGCGCGCTGCCGCTGAACGGAATCGCGTCGCTCGATTATCACGACCGGCGGCTCGACGTCGGCTTCAAGCCGGAGGTCAAGGTCGACCCCGATTTCCCGCAGCGTCTCGCGCGCAACGGGCTGTCCGGCGAAGTCGACAGCAGCACCGGCAAATGGACGATCCGGAGCCGCTCATGAAGACCGAACAACTGAACCAGACGCTGGCCCAGTTCTGGGGCGAACGCACGCCGCGCGAGCGGACGCTGCTCGGCTGGGGCGGCGCCGTGCTGGCGGTCGCGATCGCGTATTCGGTGCTGTGGTCGCCCGCGCAGGAAGGCCGCGCGCGGATCCGCCACGAACTGCCGACGATGCGCCGCGAGCTCGCGCAGATGACCGCGCAGGCCACCGAGGCGAAGTCGCTGACGGCCGCCGCGCAAGGCGTCGCGCCGACCGGCCTCGCGCTGAAGGATGCGCTCACCGCGTCGCTGTCCGATCACGGGCTGCAGGGCGCGCAGGTGCAGGTCGTCGGTAACGGCGTGCAGGTCCAGATGAAGAACGTGCCGTTCCCGGTGTGGACGCAGTGGCTCGACGACGCGCGCCGGCAGTTCAAGGTGCAGGTCGGCGAAGCGCACGTGACCGCGTTGAAGGAAGACGGCCAGGTCGACCTGACGGCCGTGATGCAACCCTCGACGCAGAAATGACGCAGTGGATGAAACAAGCGACGGTCGGCCGATGAGGCCAGGGATCCGGCGGCTCGTCGCCGCATTGCCGTGGGTGGTGGCGGGCGGGCTCGCGACGGCGCTGACGCTCGTCGCGCTCGCGCCGGCCGCCTGGATCGCCCCGCAGTTCGCGCGCGCGACCGGCGGGCACGTCAATCTCGTCGATCCGGACGGATCGCTTTGGCACGGCTCGGGCACGCTGATGCTCGCGCCGGGCGCCGACCAGAGCGCGGCGACGCTGCTGCCGGGCCGGGTCGAATGGACCACGGGCTTCTGGCCGCTCCTGACCGGGCGCGTGCAGATGCGCATGCGGCAGACCGAGGCGATGCCCGATGCCGTCACACTCGACGCGACGTGGCGCGGCGCGGTGCTGTCGGCGGGCTCGATGGCCGTGCCCGCGTCGCTGCTCGCCGGGCTCGGCACGCCGTTCAACACGCTCGACCTGCAGGGCGACGTGCGGCTCGGCTGGACCGACTGGCGGATGATCGGCAACAACGCGTTCGGCCAGTTGACGGTGACGATCGATTCGATGAGTTCGCGCGTGTCGCGCGTGAAGCCGCTCGGGTCGTACCGGGCGGTGCTGCAGGCCAAGGGGGCGGACGCCGATCTCGACCTGTCGACGACGCAGGGGCCGCTGTTCCTCGACGGGCACGGCAGCTTCGGCCCCGGTCAGGGTTCGTTTCGCGGCACCGCGCACGCGGCGCCCGAGCAGCAGGCGAATCTCGCCGGACTGCTGAACCTGCTCGGCCATCCGATCGGAAACAACCAGGTGTCGCTGATCTTCGGCGACGTGACGCGCTGACGCGCGAAGTGTGCTCAAACAAATGTGATCGGCTGGAATGATTTTCACGGAAGTCACTGCCGGCCGGGTTGCAATACGTCGATCCCTCCATCGATTCAGATATCGATGGCGCGGACAATGAAACGAAGGGCCGGCAAAACCGGCCCATGTAACTTACTTGTCGCCCGTCGGCGTTTTCAGAACCCAATAGCGCTCGCCGTTCGGTGTAGGTGGCATGATATTGCCGATACCGATGGAGCGAGTGTCATTCGGATTTCCGACGGGATACCACGTACCACCCTGCGGGCATTTTTCTCCGATATTTGCAGTCATTTCAATCGTTTCCTTGTTAATGGTGAATTCGCATCATGGTGTTGATGCAATGAATTCGTGGGCTGAGCCATTAATAAGTTCGCGAATTTTATTTTGAGATAATTGCAAGATGACGAAAATCAAGTTTTATAATTTTTGTCGAATTCGATTATCCTTTTTAGGAAGTGACCGAAAGATGCCGTTTTCGCCGTCCTTTTGGTAAGCGATATGGCATGCAGCCGTTCAATCGAGCGTGATATTCATTTCTGCGCGACCGACGCGCTGCTCGCCGGCACCGGCACCGGCACCGGCGCCGCCACGTCGCCCGTTTCGCGCGCCATGTCCGATGCATCCCAGCCGCCGCCGAGCGCCTTCACGAGTCCGACCGACGACACCATCCGCTGCCCGCCGATCGTCGCGAGCTTTTGCTGTGCGGTGAACGCGGTGGTCTGCGCGGTCAGCACGTTCAGGTAGGCGACCGTGCCGGCCTTGTACTGGTTCGTGACGATCGCGAGCGCGTGCTCGGCGCTGTCGACGGCCTGCCGCTGCACGTCGACTTCCTGCGCGAGGATGCGCTGCGACGCGAGGTTGTCCTCGACGTCCTGGAACGCGGTGAGCACCGCGAGGCGGTACGCGGCGACATCCTGATCGTAAGTCGCGCGCGCGGCATCGGTCTGCGCGGCGCGCAGGCCGGCGTCGAACAACGTCGCCGCGAGCTGCGGGCCGACCGTCCAGAACCGCGCGGGGAGCGTGAACAGCTGCGACCACACCGAGCTCTGGAAACCGCCGGTGGCCGACAGCGTGAGCGTCGGGAAGAACGCGGCAATCGCGACGCCGATCTGCTCGTTCGCGGCCGCCGCGCGGCGCTCGGCCGCCGCGATGTCGGGCCGGCGCTCGAGCAGCGCGGACGGCACGTCGACCGGCGTGATCGGCGGTTCCGCCGCGAGCGGATTCGGCGGCAGCGAGAACGTCGAGGCCGGTTCGCCGATCAGCGTCGCGATCGCGTGCTCGTACTGCGCGCGCGCGACGCCGTTGTCGATCGCCGCGGCCTGCGCGCTCTGCAGCTGCGTCTGCGCCTGGATCACGTCCGCGCGCGCGGCGACGCCCTGCGCATACTGGTTCTGCGTGAGCTTCAGCGATTCGCCGTACGACTTCACGGTGTCGTCGAGCAGCTTCTGCAGCGCATCGGACGTGCGCAGCTGGAAGTAGGTCTGCGCGAGCAGCGCCTGCTGCGACAGCCGCGCGTTCGCGAGATCGGCCGCGGCGGCCGCCTCGCCGGCGCGCTGCGCGCTGACGCTGCGGCTCACCTTGCCCCACAGGTCGGGCTCCCAGCTCGCATCGAGACCGACGCTGTAGCTGTTGCCGATCGACGAGCTGCTGCCGAAACCCGACGTGCTCGACGTCGACGCGCGCCCCGTGCGGGAGCGCGAGCCCGACGCGGTCAGCCCGACGGTCGGGAAGTACGCGGCACGCGCTTCGGCGACGAGCGCGCGGGCTTGCCGGTACGCGGCGGCCGATTGCGCGATGGTCTGGTTCGATGCGTTGAGCTTGCCGATCAGCGCGTCGAGCTGCGGATCGTTGTAGACGGTCCACCACGGGCCGCGGTCGGCCCGGTCGGCGGGCTGCGCGACCTTCCAGCCGGCCGGCGCTTCCTTGAAGGCGGCGGGGATCGACGTGTCGGGCCGGTGATAGTCGGGCCCGACGGCGCAGCCGGCGAGCAGCACGGCCGTCGCAACGGCGACGACGGCGCTCAGCGGGCGAAGGGCGCGCGGGAGGGGGGCGTACGGCATCGTGGTATTCCTGTCTGGGCGCGATGGCCGGCGAGCGGCGTCGCGCGATGCGGTCGTTGTGCCGCTGGCGGACAAATGGTAACTGACGGCGGGAAAGCTGCGCAGCCCTAAGGGTACGGTGCGCGGCGGCACGAATGTGTTACCGGCGCGGACGGCCGGTTTACCGGTCATTACGGATCGCTTGCGCGCGGAGCGGGCAACGAATGCGACGCGGACGGCGCCGGGCCGCGGGGATGCGGCCGGCGTTCAGTCTGGATGGCGGGGGTGGTGCGGTGTCAGTGGCAGTGCACGGGCACCGGGACGGGCTCGGCGGCGGACCGCCATGTCGACGGCTCCGTTGCCGCCGGCTGGCTCGTGCGGCGGGCGGTGTGCTTCGCGTTGCGCTGCCGGCGGTGATCGAACCATGCGAACCCGAGCGCCGCGAGCGATCCGCCCGGTACCACCAGCATCGTCACGTACAGCGCGATCTTCCAGCCGCGGTGCGGCCCGGAGAACACATGATGAGCGGTATCGGTCAGGTTGCGGCGCAGCGCGCCGGCGGCATTTTTCAGGAACAGCATCGCGAACATCCTCGGGGTGCCCGGCAGCGCGGGCGAAGCGGTCAGAACATCGTCTCCGGCAGTGCAACATGCACGTCGTAACTGGTTGCCTGAAATAATATTGACTAAGCAATTAATTTTCAAGATACTGGGCGCGTTTTGACCTGAAACGCACTATTGCTGCGCGCGCAATTCGCATGAACGGCGGCCTCTACGATCCCGACACCATCGCACTGGAAACGAGCCTCGGTTATTACCTGACCAAGGCCCGGCAGGCGCTCGTCGAGCGAATGGACCGCGCGCTCGAGCCGTACGACCTCACCGCGCAGCAGATCGGCGTGATCCTGCTGTTGTCGCGCGGCTATGCGCGCACGCCGTTCGAGCTGTCGCGCAAGATGTCGTACGATAGCGGCTCGATGACCCGGATGCTCGACCGTCTCGAGCGCAAGGGCCTGATCGCACGCTCGCGCAGCGAACAGGACCGCCGGGTGATCGAGCTGACGCTGACCGAACGCGGCGCCGAAGCGGCCCGCGCGCTGCCGTCGCTGATCGCGACCGCGCTGAACGCGCAGCTCGCCGGCTTCTCGGCCGACGAGCTCGCGCTGCTCACCGGCCTGCTGCAGCGGTTCATCGCCAACGGGCCCGGCGACACCGGCTGCCCGAAGCCCGACGAACCGGATTGTTGAGCACGGAGGCCCGATGTCTAGGTTAAGCAGTCGCTTATTTCTCTGTCTGGGCAGAAGATGACAAGGCACGTGCTCCGTCTCTCCCCTCACCCGTTCCAACCAGCCGGGCCGCGCGATATCGTGCGCCCGTGCGCCGTGCCGGCGCGTCGCGCGCGCCGCGTCTAGGAGATTCCGATGTCCGCCACCACGGCATCCGCCGCGCCCCGTCCCGCCGAACCCGCGCCGCTGACCGGCGGCGCGCTCGCGCTCCTCACCGTCGGGCTCGCGCTCGGCACCTTCATGGAAGTGCTCGACACGTCGATCGCGAACGTCGCGGTGCCGACCATCTCGGGCAGCCTCGGCGTCGCGACGAGCGAAGGCACGTGGGTGATCTCGTCGTATTCGGTCGCGTCCGCGATCGCGGTGCCGCTGACCGGCTGGCTCGCGCGGCGGGTCGGCGAAGTGCGCCTGTTCACGCTGTCGGTGCTTGCGTTCACGATCGCGTCGGCGCTGTGCGGCCTCGCGGAGAACTTCGAGACGCTGATCGCGTTCCGGCTGCTGCAGGGCCTCGTGTCGGGGCCGATGGTGCCGCTGTCGCAGACGATCCTGATGCGCAGCTATCCGCCCGCGAAGCGCGGGCTCGCGCTCGGGCTATGGGCGATGACGGTGATCGTCGCGCCGATCTTCGGCCCGTTGCTGGGCGGCTGGATCAGCGACAACTACACGTGGCCGTGGATCTTCTACATCAACCTGCCGATCGGGATCTTTTCGGCGGCCTGCGCGTACTTCCTGCTGCGCGGCCGCGAAACGAAGACGACCAGGCAGCGGATCGACGCGGTCGGCCTTGCGCTGCTCGTGATCGGGGTGTCGTGCCTGCAGATGATGCTCGACCTCGGCAAGGATCGCGACTGGTTCAACTCGACCTTCATCGTCGCGCTCGCGCTGATCGCGGTCGTGTCGCTGGCGTTCATGCTCGTGTGGGAGGCGACCGAGAAGGAACCGGTGGTCGATCTGTCGCTGTTCAAGGACCGCAACTTCGCGCTCGGCGCGATGATCATCTCGTTCGGCTTCATGGCGTTCTTCGGCTCGGTCGTGATCTTCCCGCTGTGGCTGCAGACGGTGATGGGCTACACGGCCGGCAAGGCCGGCCTCGCGACCGCGCCGGTCGGGCTGCTCGCGCTCGTGTTGTCGCCGCTGATCGGCCGCAACATGCACCGGCTCGACTTGCGGATGGTCGCGAGCTTCGCGTTCGTCGTGTTCGCCGGCGTGTCGATCTGGAACTCGACGTTCACGCTCGACGTGCCGTTCAACCACGTGATCCTGCCGCGGCTCGTGCAGGGGATCGGCGTCGCGTGCTTCTTCGTGCCGATGACGACGATCACGCTGTCGAGCATCTCCGACGAGCGGCTCGCGAGCGCGTCGGGGCTGTCGAACTTCCTGCGCACGCTGTCCGGCGCGATCGGCACCGCGGCCAGCTCGACGTTCTGGGAGAACGACGCGATCTACCACCACGCGCGGCTGTCGGAATCGGTGAGCGTCTACGCGCAGAGCACGACCGACTACCAGGGCGCGCTCGCGCAGCTCGGCATCGTCGGGCAGACGGCCAACGCGCAGCTCAACCAGCTCGTCACGCAGCAAGGCTTCATGATGGCGACCAACGACTTCTTTCACCTGTCGGCGGGCGTGTTCATCGCGCTCGCGGCGCTCGTGTGGATCACGAAGCCGAAGAAGGGCGCGGGGCCGGCGATGGGGCACTGAACGCGCGGCGGGCCGCGCCGGCGCCGGCCCGCTCCGCTTCCATCCCGGCGGTGGGTCTCACTCCCGCGCCAGCAATCCGCCGAACGCCAGATCGTCGCCCGACGCGATCGGCAGCGTCGCCCGCGCGACCTCGAGCCATGCACGCGCCGCGTGCGACAGGTAACCCTTCTTCAGCCAGCCGAGCGCGATCGCCCACGTGATTTCCGGCTCGACGATCGGCCGGCACGTGAACTGCCGCGCGTCGAGCCGCCGGCAGTACGGCTCCGGCAACAGCGCGATGCCGACGCCCGCGTGCACGAGGGCCGCCATGAAATCCCAGTGTCCGCTGCGGCTCACGATCGACGGCGTGAAGCCGGCCTGCCGGCACGCGTCGAGCACCGCATCGTGCAGCGCGAGGCTCTCCGCGTAGAACACGAACGACTCGCGCGCGAGATCGGCGAGCGGCACGGCCTTGTGGTCCTCCCAGCGCGACTCGCGCGGCGCGACGAGCCACAGCGGCGCGCGCACCATCGGCAACCGCTCGAACGTGGCGGGATCGACCGGCTCCAGCAGCCCGCCGAGCTCGAGCTCGCCCGACATCAGCGCGGCCTCGATCATCCGCGCGCCCTGCTCGAACAGCTTCAGCTCGATGTTCGGATAGCGCTGCTTGTACGCGGCGATGATCGGCGTGAACAGCGACCCGCCGAGCGGCGGAATGCCGATCGTCAGCTCGCCGCGCCCGAGCGTGCCGAGATCCTTCAGCTCCGACTGCAGCTGCGCCTGCGCGGCGAGCACGTCCTGGCCGCGCTGGAACACGATCCGCCCCGCGTCGGTCAGCACCATCTGCCGGCCGTCACGCAGCAGCAGCGGCGAGCCGATTTCGTCCTCGAGCGCCTTCACCATCTTGCTGATGGTCGGCTGCGTGACGAACAGCCGGTCGGCGGCCGCCGTGAAACTCTGCTGACGGACCACCTCGACGAAGTACCGCAGCGCGCGCAATTCCATCGATCACTCCCCAGGTTGGTGCAGCGAACACAAACTGAATTCCGAATTGGAATGATAAGGATAGAGACAAGTCATTTTATTTATGGTTAGGGGAAACCCTATACTCACACCATCGACGAAACATCTGTATGGAGCCCGCCATGACCCAGCCGACTGCCACTGCCGCCGCCCGCCCCGCCGCTTCGGGCAACGTTGCGCGTACGGGCCGGATCGTGCTTCAGGCCACCGCGCTCGGCGTGCTGTGGATGGCCGTCGACTGGACGGTACGCGCGGTCGGGCTGCCGGTGCCGTCCGGCGTGATCGGCCTCGCGGTGCTGCTCGCGCTACTGTTTTCGGGCCGCGTCGCGCCCGCGTGGGTCAAGGACGGCGCGAACTGGCTGCTGTCCGACATGCTGCTGTTCTTCGTGCCGGCCGCCGTCGCGGCCGTCCAGTATGGCGGGCTGTTCCGCGAGGACGGCTGGCGCATCGCGCTGGTCATGCTCGCCGGCACCGCCTTCGTGATGGTCGCGGTGGCGGTGGCGGTCGACCTCGCCGCGAAGCTCGAACGCCGGCTCGCCGCGCAGCGCGTGTTCGCCGAGCGCCGCCGCGCGCGCCTCGCCACCGTGTCCGCCCACTGAGCCGGAGCCTGGAATGCCTGCGCTGCTGTCGAACCTGTCCGCCGACCAGGTGAATACCGCGATTTCCGTCGGCTGCTTCGTGCTGACGGTCGTCCTGTATTTTGTGTCGAAGCGGCTTTACGCGTACAGGAAGACGCTGCTGTTCTCGCCGCTCGTGTTCGTGCCCGGCGTGCTGGTGCTGCTGGTCCTGCTGACCGGCATCCCGTATTCGGTCTATTTCCGCGACACGCGCTGGCTGATGTGGCTGCTCGGCCCGGCGACGATCGCGTTCGCGGTGCCGATCTACGAGTACCGCGACCTGATCCGCCGCCACTGGCTGTCGCTGTCGGTCGGCGTCGCGGTCGGGATCGGCGCGGGCGTGTGCGGGTCGCTGCTGCTCGCGAAGCTGCTGCACCTGTCGCCCGAGCTGCAACGCTCGCTGATGACGCGCTCGGTCTCGACCCCGTTCGCGCTGGCCGTATCCGACAAGATCCATGCCCCGAAGGACCTCACCGCCCTCTTCGTGATCGCGACCGGCATCTGCGGGATGCTGCTCGGCGAAATCGTGCTGGCGCTGGTGCCGATGCGCACGCGGCTCGCGCGCGGCGCGCTGTTCGGCGCCGCCGCCCACGGCGTGGGCACCGCGAAGGCGCGCGAGATCGGCAGCGAGGAAGGCGTCGTGTCGAGCCTCACGATGATGATCGCTGGCGTCGCGATGGTGCTGATCGCGCCGCTCTTGTCGCTGTTGCCGATCTGACACCGCGCGGGTGGGCGCCGCCGCCAGCCCGCTCCGCCGCGCAGCCCCGGCGCCCGCCGGCCGCGCCTCGCCCCGCCGTTCCCGCCCTGCATCGAGCCGACACCCGCCCGACAATCGGCTGAGATAGCCGCAATTCCCCCCTCTTTTCCGCCCATCGGGCTCGGCCCGGATGCCGAACAATGCATGCTACGAGACATCACGCACGCATTCACATGGCCTCCACGACTGCAAACCCGACCGCCGACAAGCCGGCTTCGTCCGGCAAGTTCAAGCGCATCGCGCTCATCGCCGTCATCGCGCTGGGCGCGGCCGCCGCCGCCGCGGGCGGCATGTACGTGTTCCTGAGCAAGGCAGGCGTCGGCCATGCGAGCGCGCCCGCCGAACCCGCGCCGCTTGCCGCGCCGGTGTTCTTCCCGCTCGACCCATTGACCGTCAACCTGCAGTCGGACGACGGCGTGCAGCACTACCTGCGCGTCGGCCTGTCGCTGAAGCTCACCGACCCGAAGGCGCAGGAGCAGCTGACCGCGCGCATGCCGGAGATCCGCAGCCGGATCCTGCTCGCGCTGTCGAACAAGCATCCCGAGGATCTCGCGACGCCGGACGGCAAGCGTTCGCTCGCGACGGAACTGCGGGAGCTGATCGAACAGCCGACGCAGCCGGGCAACCAGCGCGCGAAGGTCGACGACGTGCTGTTCACCGAATTCGTCGTCCAATAACGCGGCCGGACAAGGAGCGCGCATGGGCCACCAGGAGTTCATGTCCCAGGAGGAGGTCGACGCCCTCCTCAAGGGCGTCACGGGCGAAACCGATTCAGTCGACGAGCAGCGCGACACGTCGGGCGTCCGCCCCTACAACATCGCGACGCAGGAGCGGATCGTCCGCGGCCGGATGCCCGGCCTCGAGATCATCAACGACCGCTTCGCGCGCCTCTTGCGGATCGGCATCTTCAACTTCATGCGGCGCACGGCGGAAATCTCCGTGAGCCAGGTGAAGGTGCAGAAGTACAGCGAGTTCACCCGCAACCTGCCGATCCCGACGAACCTGAACCTGGTGCACGTGAAGCCGCTGCGCGGCACGTCGCTGTTCGTGTTCGACCCGAACCTCGTGTTCTTCGTCGTCGACAACCTGTTCGGCGGCGACGGGCGCTTTCACACGCGCGTCGAGGGCCGCGACTTCACGGCCACCGAGCAGCGGATCATCGGCAAGCTGCTGAACCTGGTGTTCGAGCACTACACGACCGCGTGGAAGAGCGTGCGGCCGCTGCAGTTCGAATTCGTGCGCTCGGAGATGCATACGCAGTTCGCGAACGTCGCGACGCCGAACGAGATCGTGATCGTCACGCAGTTCTCGATCGAGTTCGGGCCGACGGGCGGCACGCTGCACATCTGCATGCCGTACTCGATGGTCGAGCCGATCCGCGACGTGCTCGCGTCGCCGATCCAGGGCGAGGCGCTCGAGGTCGACCGCCGCTGGGTGCGCGTGCTGTCGCAGCAGGTGCAGTCGGCCGAGGTCGAGCTGAGCGCGAATCTCGCCGAGATCCCGTCGACCTTCGAGAAGATCCTGAACCTGCGTGCGGGCGACGTGCTGCCGCTGGAGATCGAGGACACGATCACCGCGAAGGTCGACGGCGTGCCGGTGATGGAATGCGGCTACGGCATTTTCAATGGTCAATATGCGTTGCGCGTGCAGAAGATGATCAGCGCGGGCGACACGATGAAGGAAGGTGGATATGAGTGAGCTGAACCCGACGCCCGAACTCGACCCGCAGGCGCTCGCCGACGCGGCGCTCGCGGAATCGGCCGCGGCCGTGCCGGCGGCCCCCGCCGCGGCGGAAGAAGAGTCGAGCCTGGACGACTGGGCCGCCGCGCTGGCCGAGCAGAACCAGCAGCCGGTGCAGGCGGGCGCGACCGGTGCCGGCGTGTTCCAGCCGCTGTCGAAGGCCGCCGCCAGCTCGACGCACAACGACATCGAGATGATTCTCGACATCCCGGTCAAGATGACCGTGGAACTCGGCCGCACGAAGATCGCGATCCGCAATTTGCTGCAGCTCGCGCAGGGTTCGGTCGTCGAACTCGACGGCCTCGCCGGCGAGCCGATGGACGTGCTCGTGAACGGCTGCCTGATCGCGCAGGGCGAGGTCGTGGTCGTCAACGACAAGTTCGGCATCCGGCTGACCGACATCATCACGCCGGCCGAACGCATCCGGAAGCTGAATCGGTGAACGTCGTGAAGTCCGGCCGCGGCGCGCGCCTTTTGCCGAGCGTGGCGACGCTGGCCATCGCCGCGTCGTTCGTATGCGCGCCGGCCGGCGCCGCCGACATGAACGCGGTGAACAACGCCGGCGCCATCGCGTCGAGCGTGACGGTCGGCTCGGCCGTGCCGTCGCTCGGCGTCGGCGCGGTGCTGCAGACGCTCGTCGGGCTCGCGGTCGTGATCGGCCTCGTGTTCGGCTGCGCGTGGCTCGCGCGCCGCTTCGGGTTCCAGCCCGCGCGGCGCGGCGGCCCGCTGAAGGTCGTGTCGAGCGTCGGGCTCGGCGCGAAGGAAAGCGCGACGATCGTCGAGATCGGCGATACCTGGCTCGTGCTCGGCGTCGCGCCGGGCAACGTGCGGCTGCTGCATACGCTGCCGGCCGGCTCGGCGGCGGTCACGACGGCGCCGGCTTCGGCCGACGCCCCCGCCGGCGTCGCATCGGACGAACGCGGCCAGCCCGGCACGTTCGGCGCGCGGTTTCGCGATGCGCTCGCGGGCGAAGCCGCGAAGCGCTTCGGGCGCGGCAAGGACCGCTGACATGGCGTCGCGCCCTCTTTCCGTATTCGCATCTCGATGAAACACGAATTCCTGCGTCACGCGGCGCGCTTCGCGCCCGTGCTGATCCTCGGCCTCGCCCCCGCGCTCGCATGCGCGCAGGCGGCCGGCCTGCCCGCGTTCAACACGAGCCCGGGCCCGAACGGCGGCACCACCTATTCGCTGAGCGTGCAGACGATGCTGCTGCTCACGATGCTGTCGTTTCTGCCGGCGATGCTGCTGATGATGACGAGCTTCACGCGCATCATCATCGTGCTGTCGCTGCTGCGCCAGGCGCTCGGCACCGCGACGACGCCGCCGAACCAGGTGCTGGTCGGCCTCGCGATGTTCCTCACCTTCTTCGTGATGTCGCCGGTGCTCGACCGCGCGTACGCCGACGGCTACAAGCCGTTCTCCGACGGCGCGATGCCGATGGAGCAGGCCGTGCAGCGCGGCGTCGCGCCGTTCAAGAGCTTCATGCTGAAGCAGACTCGCGAGACCGATCTCGCGCTGTTCGCGAAGATTTCGAAAGCCGCGCCGATGCAGGGCCCGGAAGACGTGCCGCTGTCGCTGCTGGTCCCCGCGTTCGTCACGAGCGAGCTGAAGACCGGTTTCCAGATCGGCTTCACGATCTTCATCCCGTTCCTGATCATCGACATGGTCGTCGCGAGCGTGCTGATGTCGATGGGGATGATGATGGTGTCGCCGTCCACCGTGTCGCTGCCGTTCAAGCTGATGCTGTTCGTGCTCGTCGACGGCTGGCAGCTGCTGATCGGCTCGCTCGCGCAGAGCTTCACGTAAGCGGAGGAAGCGCGCGATGACGCCCGAACAAGTGATGACGCTGGCGCACCAGGCGATGATGGTCGGCTTGCTGCTGGCCGCCCCGCTGCTGCTGGTCGCGCTCGCGGTCGGCCTTGTCGTGAGCCTGTTCCAGGCCGCGACGCAGATCAACGAATCGACGCTGTCGTTCATCCCGAAGCTGCTCGCGGTGGCCGCGACGCTCGTGATCGCCGGCCCGTGGATGCTGACGACGATGCTCGACTACCTGCGGCAGACGCTGCTGCACGTCGCGACGCTCGGCGCCGGCTGAGCGGCACGCCAGGCTCCGTACCGCCGCGATGTTCTCGGTCACCTACGCGCAGCTCAACGGCTGGCTGACGGCTTTCCTGTGGCCGTTCGTGCGGATGCTCGCGCTCATCGCGACGGCGCCCGTGATCGGCCACGCGGCCGTGCCCGTGCGCGTGAAGATCGGCATCGCCGCGTTCATGGCGCTGGTCGTCGCGCCGACGCTCGGCGCGATGCCGGCCGTCACCGTGTTCTCGGCGCAGGGCATCTGGATCGTCGTCACGCAGTTTCTGATCGGCGTGGCGATGGGCTTCACGATGCAGATCGTGTTCGCGGCCGTCGAGGCGGCCGGCGACTTCATCGGCCTGTCGATGGGGCTCGGTTTCGCGACCTTCTTCGACCCGCATTCGAACGGCGCGACGCCGGCGATGGGCCGTTTCCTGAACGCGATCGCGATGCTCGCGTTCCTTGCCGTGGACGGCCACCTGCAGGTATTCGCGGCGCTGGCCGCGTCGTTCCAGTCGCTGCCGGTGTCGGCCGACCTGCTGCACGCGCCCGGCTGGCGCACGCTCGCCGCGTTCGGCGCGACCGTGTTCGAGATGGGGCTGCTGCTCGCGCTGCCGGTGGTCGCGGCGCTGCTGATCGCGAACCTCGCGCTCGGGATCCTGAACCGCGCGGCGCCGCAGATCGGCATCTTCCAGATCGGCTTTCCGGTGACGATGCTGGTCGGGCTGTTGCTCGTGCAACTGATGATCCCGAACCTCGTGCCGTTCGTGGCGCACCTGTTCGACATGGGGCTGGATGCGATGGGGCGGGTGCTGGTGGGGTGGCGGTAGGCCGCTTGAGCCCCCGATTGCTGGAAAACCCCTAAAGGAATCGCCGGACCGCGAAAGGTAGCGGAAGGTTTCGCCTCCCTATACTCGTCAGGACGATGCAGCAAGCATCGCGCCAAACGAATACAACGAAGGAGACGACCCCGATGCGACCCATCCTGCGCACCCTCGCCGTTGCAGCCAGCCTGAGCTGCGCGCTCGCCGCTCACCCCGCCTTCGCCGACGACGGCGGCAAGGTCACGATCATGGTCGGCGGGATCGCCAAGCTGATCTACCTGCCCGCGCGGCTCACGCAGGAGCTCGGCTACTTCAAGGCGGAAGGGCTCGACGTCGAACTGCTGTCGCAGCCGGCCGGCGTCGATGCCGAGAACGAGCTGCTGGCGGGCGCCGTGCAGGGCGTCGTCGGCTTCTACGACCATACGATCGACCTGCAGAGCAAAGGCAAGGAAGTGAAGGCGATCGCCGTGTTCGGCCAGGTGCCGGGCGAGGTCGAGATGGTGTCGACCAAGGCCGCCCCCACCTTCAAGTCGATGGCCGACGCGAAAGGCAAGACGCTCGGCGTGACGGGCCTCGGCTCGTCGACGAGCTTCCTCACGCAATACCTCGCGCTGCAGCACGGCGTGCCGTCGACGCAGTACACGATGCTGCCGGTCGGCGCCGACGCGAGCTTCATCGCCGCGATCAAGCAGGGCCGCATCGACGCCGGGATGACGACCGAGCCGACGGTGTCCGCGCTCGAGAAGATGGGCGACGCGAAGGTGCTGGTCGACCTGCGCACGCTGGAAGGCACGCGCGCCGCGCTCGGCGGCACCTATCCGGCCGCGAGCCTGTACGTGCAGTCGGCGTGGGCCGATTCGCACAAGGCCGAAGCGACCAAGCTCGCGCACGCGTTCGCGAAGACGATGCAGTTCATCCACACGCACAGCGCGGAGGAAATCGCCGCGAAGATGCCGGCCGACTATCAGAAGGACAAGGCGCTGTATGTGTCCGCGCTGAAGGCGTCGCTGCCGATGTACACGGCCGACGCGAAGATGCCGGCCGACGGCCCGGCAACCGTGCTGAAGGTGCTGTCGGCGTTCAACCCGTCGGTGAAGGGCAAGCACATCGACCTGGCGCGCACCTACACCAACGATTTCGTGAACGCGAAGTAATCGAGAGCGATACAGGCGCCGGCGGCGGCGATCCCGCCGCCGCGCGTTCCCCGTTCCGGCCCGGTTGACCGGCCCGGCGTCGCCACGATGCGGCGCCCTCCTCACCCGCAGGACGAATGCGATGAATCAGGCAGTTTCCCCGAGCACACCGGCGATCGAGTTTCGCAATGTGTCGTGCCGCTTCATTTCGCCGGAAGGCAAGGCCACCGTCGCGCTGCGCGACTTCAGCATGAACGTCGCGCGCGGCGAGTTCATCGCGATCGTCGGGCCGACCGGCTGCGGCAAGTCGACCACGCTGAACCTCATCACCGGCCTGCTCAAGCCGGCGTCGGGCGAGGTACGCGTGATGGGCCGCCCGGTCGACGGGATCGACCCGCGCATCGGCTTCGTGTTCCAGGCCGACGCGGTATTCCCGTGGCGCAACGTGATCGACAACGTCGCGGCGGGCCCGCTGTTTCGCGGCCGCTCGAAGGACGTCGCGTACGCGCAGGCCGAGGAATGGATCCGCAAGGTCGGCCTCGACAAGTTCACGAAGCACTACCCGCATCAGCTCTCCGGCGGGATGCGCAAGCGCGTCGCGCTCGCGCAGACCTTCATCAACCAGCCGGAAATCCTGCTGATGGACGAGCCGTTCTCGGCGCTCGACATGCAGACGCGCACGCTGATGCAGGACGAGCTGCTGCAGTTGTGGTCCGCGAACAAGGGCTCGGTCGTGTTCGTCACGCACGACCTCGAGGAGGCGATCGCGCTCGCCGACCGCGTGTTCGTGCTGACCGCACGCCCCGCGACGCTCAAGCGCGTGTACGAGATCGACCTGCCGCGCCCGCGCGTCACGTCGGAGATTCGCTACGACACGCGCTTCATCGAAATTTCCAAGGACATCTGGCACGACCTGCGCGAAGAAGTGCAGATCGGCTGACAGCAGCAAGGACAGGACAGGAGCATGACCGATATGACGCTTCCCCCCACCGCCATTCCGGCAACGTCGCTCGAGGACGAGTCGCGCGCCGCTCAAACCCGGCTGCGCCGCCGCCGGCAACTGATCATCGGCCTGCGGATCGCCGTGCTCGTCGTCGTGCTGGGCGGCTGGGAACTCGCCGCGCGGCTCAAGTGGATCGATTCGTTCTTCTTCTCGCAGCCGACGCTGATCTTCGCGCAGATCCAGGACTGGTTCGTCAACGGCACGTCGCAGGGGCCGCTGCTCACGCAGGTCTGGGTGACGCTCGAGGAAACCACGATCGGCTTCCTGATCGGCTCGGTCGCCGGCGTGATCTGCGGGATCGTGCTCGGCCGCAACAAGCTGATGGCCGACGTGTTCGGCCTGTACATCCAGATCGCGAACTCGATCCCGCGCGTCGTGCTGGGCTCGGTGTTCGTGATCGCGCTCGGCCTCGGGATGGCATCGAAGATCGCGCTGGCCGTCGTGATGGTGTTCTTCGTCGTGTTCGGCAACGCGTTCCAGGGCGTGCGCGAAGCCGACCGCTACCTGATCGCGAACGCGCAGATCCTCGGCGCGTCGCGCCGGCAGATCACCACGTCGGTCGTGATCCCGTCCGCGCTCTCGTGGATTCTCGCGAGCCTGCACGTGAGCTTCGGCTTCGCGCTGGTCGGTGCGGTCGTCGGCGAATTCCTGGGTTCCAAGCAGGGCATCGGCCTGCTAATCTCCACCGCCCAGGGCGCGTTCAACGCGAGCGGCGTGTTCGCGGCGATGATCGTGCTGGCCGTGGTCGCGCTGGCCGCCGACTATCTGCTGACTTGGCTCGAGAAGCGTCTGCTCAAGTGGCGCCCCGCCGCGTTCTGAGCAGCGCACGCATCGGATCACACGCCCGAACCGCGCCGGTTGCCCCGGCGCGGTTCGGCATTGAGGAGAAGGAATGGCGCACAGCCTGCGCGGGCGGCTCTTGTGGTGGCTGCTGCTGCCGCTCGCGGTGTTCGTGCTGATCGCGGGCGCGATGTCGTACGACACAGCGCGGACCACGGCCGGGCTCGTGCAGGACAGCGCGCTCGTCGCGTCCGCGCGCACGATCGGCGAGGACGTCGAATGGCGCGACGGCTATCTCGCGGCCGACGTGCCGCCTGCCGCGCTGGAGATCTTCGAGTCGCCGTCGGCTGATTCGGTCTACTACAAGGTGATCGACAGCCGCGAGCGGCTGCTCGCCGGCAATCCGGCGCTCGCCCTGCCCGAGCGGCACGGCATCGAGCCGACGCTGTACGACACGACGCTCGACGACGTGCCGCTGCGCGCGGTGGTCTACGACCGCCAGCTGTACAACGAGGGCAAGATCGAGACGGTCACGGTGATCGTCGCGAAAACGACGCGCTCGCACGATGCGATGGTCGCGACGATCTGGCGGCCGCAGCTCGTGCGCCTGTCGCTGATGCTGGTGCTCGCGGTCGTGCTCGTCTATCTCGGCCTCACGCTCGAGCTGCGCCCGCTGATGAAGCTGAAGGACGACGTCGCCGACCGCGGGCCGATGGAGCTGGAGCCGATTCGCCCGGAGCGGCTCCAGCACGAGCTGCGGCCGATCGTCGACGCGATCAACCAGTGCATCGCGCGGCTCAATACGCACACGGCCACGCAGCGCCGCTTCATCGCCGACGCCGCGCACCAGTTGCGCACGCCGATCGCCGTGCTCGATACGCAGATCCAGTACGCGCGGCAGCGCGAGCACAACGACGGGGAACTCGCGTCGGTGCTCGACAGCATGCAGCGCAGCAGCCGCAAGATGGCCGACGTGACCGACAAGCTGCTGCTGCTCGCGCACGCGGAAGCGACGCCGTCGACGCTGCTCACGCATCGCGTCGATCTCGCCGCCGTCGTATCGAGCGTGTTGGAGGAAACGATCGTGCTCGCGCAGCAGCGCGACATCGACCTCGGCGCCGATCTCGGCGAACGGCTCGACGTCGCGGGCAGCGACAGCCTGCTGACCGCGCTGGTGATGAACCTCGTCGACAACGCGGTGCGCTATACGCAACCGGGCGGCTGCGTGACGGTCGCCGCGCAGCGCGACGGCGACGCCGTCGTGCTCGACGTGGTCGACAACGGCCCCGGCATTCCGGCCGAAGCGCGGCCGCACGTGTTCAAGCGGTTCTACCGCGTGTCGGCCGACACCGAAGGCTCGGGCCTGGGCCTCGCGATCGTCCGCGAGATCGCGCAGGCGCACGGCGGCAGCGCGTCGCTCGCACCGGGGCCCGGCAATCGCGGTATCGTCGTGACCGTGCGGCTGCCCGCATACGCCTGAAGAGAAGTCGCCATGAAACTCCTGCTGGTCGAAGACAACGCCGAACTCGCGCACTGGATCGTGAACCTGCTGCGCGGCGAGGATTTCGCGGTCGACTGCGTCGGCGACGGCGAACGCGCGGACACGGTACTGAAGACCGAACGCTACGACGCGGTGCTGCTCGACATGCGGCTGCCCGGCATCAGCGGCAAGGAAGTGCTCGCGCGATTGCGGCGCCGCAACGACAACGTGCCGGTGCTGATGCTGACCGCGCACGGCTCGGTCGACGACAAGGTCGACTGCTTCGGCGCGGGTGCCGACGACTACGTGGTCAAGCCGTTCGAATCGCGCGAACTGGTCGCGCGGATCCGCGCGCTGATCCGCCGGCAGGCCGGTGTGGGCACGACGCAGCTCGTATGCGGCGATCTCGTCTATGCGTTCGGCACGCGCGAATTCCGTTGCGGCGACGCGGTGCTCGCGCTGCGCCGCCGCGAGCATGCGATTCTCGAAACGCTGATGCTGCAGCAAAACAAGACGGTATCGAAGGCGCGGCTGATGGACAGCGTGTTCGCCCTCGACGACGAACCGAGCGCGGATGCGATCGACATCTATATCCACCGGCTGCGCAAGCATCTCGCGGGCAGCACGGCCGAAATCATCACGCTGCGCGGGCTCGGCTACATCCTGCGCGAGAAGAACGCGCAGGACTGACGGCCCCGCCTCCGGCGTCGATTCGTAGCACGTAACGTCTTCGCAGCCCGCGGGCCGCCTGCCCGATTCGCGATTGTTGCGCGTTCGGTGTTTTCACCGATCCGATTCTTTCCTCCGGGAAAGCGGCGTGAAGGATTCCACCCTCTACGATGCTACATGTCGGCCCCCTCGCTGTGGTCGGCAACAGCTGGCATACATTACGTACTGCCAACAAACAGATTTCAATGCGGCAGCTCGGAGGAGACGATCTTGAAACGAAAAACCCTTGCCCTTTCCATCGCGGCGGCAGGCCTGTGCGCCGGCACCCAGGCGCACGCGCAGTCGAGCGTGCAGCTCTATGGCCTGATGGACCTGAGCTTTCCGACCTACCGGACCCACGCCGACGCGAACGGCAATCATGTGATCGGCATGGGCAACGAGGGCGAACCGTGGTTCAGCGGCAGCCGCTGGGGCCTGCGAGGCGCCGAGGACATCGGCGGCGGCACGAAGATCATCTTCCGCCTCGAAAGCGAATTCGTGGTCGCGAACGGCCAGATGGAAGACGAAGGCCAGATCTTCGACCGCGACGCGTGGGTTGGCGTCGAGGACGAGCGCTTCGGCAAGCTGACGGCCGGCTTCCAGAATACGATCGCGCGCGACGCATCGGCGATCTACGGCGACGCGTACGGTTCCGCGAAGCTCACGACCGAGGAAGGCGGCTGGACCAACTCGAACAACTTCAAGCAGATGATCTTCTACGCGGCCGGCCCGACCGGCACGCGCTACAACAACGGCCTCGCGTGGAAGAAGCTGTTCAGCAACGGCATCTTCGCGAGCGCCGGCTACCAGTTCAGCAACTCGACCTCGTTCGCGACCGGCTCCGCATACCAGGTCGCGCTCGGCTACAACGGCGGGCCGTTCGCCGTGTCGGGCTTCTACAACCACGTGAACCACAACGGCTTCAGGAACCAGACGTTCTCGGTCGGCGGCGACTACTCGTTCAGCATCGTGCGCCTGAATGCCGGCTACTTCCGCTACAACGGCGACCAGGGCTCGCTCGGCCAGCGCCACGACGATTCGTGGACCGTGTCGATGAAGATCGCGCCGAAGGGCGCGCTCGATTACGAGCTCGGTTATCAGCAGATGCGCGTCAAGAACGCCGCGTACAACGCCGACGGCTTCACGCCGAACGCGAACCTCGGCGCATTCAGCCTGACCAATGGCGTCGGCAACGGCTTCAAGGAGACGATCTACGGGTCGGTGTTCTACCACCTGAGCAAGCGCACCGAGGTGTATCTGGCCGGCGACTATATGAAGCTGCATGGCGGCTACAAGGTGTCGTCGACGTTCGGCGCGAAGAACCAGCTCGAACTGACCTCGGGCATCCGCACGCGCTTCTGACCCCGCGGCCGGGGCGCGCCGCGCCCCGCCGTGCACTTCGTTCGGGATTCTCCATGCGGGCACGCCGGCGCATTGCGCCGACCGTGCCCTTTTTTTCGTCGTTTTTCGGCCCGTGCGGGGCCCCCGCGACACGGCGGTCGGCCGGCGCCGCGACAACCGGCCCGAAGCCGCTTGCGGCCCACGGGACGGGCGATCGCGGCCGATGCACGCACGATCGCCTCACATCGGTGCTTGACCTGCGCCGACCGACTCGCTAGCGTTTCGGGTTTGCCCGGGTGGCCATTGCCGCCGGTGCCGTGAGTGCGCCCGACGTCCTGGCGCACGCGGCCGGGCTCCGATGGAAAAAACGATGCAGAAACTCGATGCGGCGAGCCCGCAGGCGATGTCGACGGATTTCACCGCCGACAACGTCGCGCGCCTGAAGGCGCTGTTCCCCGAACTCGTGACCGAAGGCCCGGACGGCGCGTCGGTCGACGTCGACGTGCTGAAGGCGCTGGTCGGCGAGCGCACCGTCGGCGACGCCGACGAGCGCTACGGCTTCCACTGGCACGGCAAGCGCAGCGCGCGCCAGGCCGCGCTCACGCCGTCGACGGGCACGCTGCGTCCGTGCCCCGGCGACAGCGTCGCGTGGGACGACACGCGCCATCTCGTGATCGAGGGCGACAACCTCGACGTGATGAAGCTGCTGCACAAGAGCTACGCGGGCAAGGTGAAGCTCGTCTACATCGACCCGCCGTACAACACTGGCAGCGATTTCGTCTATCCGGACGACTTCAGCGACAGCATCCGCCACTACCTGGCGATGACGGGCCAGACCGACGGCGGCGTGAAGCGCAGCACCAACACCGAGGCGAACGGCCGGTTCCACACCGACTGGCTGAACATGATGTATCCGCGCCTGAAGCTCGCGCACGCGCTGCTGTCCGACGAAGGGCTGATCGCCGTGCACATCGACGAGCATGAAGTGCACGCGCTCGTGCTGATGCTGCGCGAGATCTTCGGCGAGGAGAACGAGCTCGGCGTCGCCGTGTGGGACAAGCGCAACCCGAAAGGCGATGCGCGCGGCGTCGCGTACCAGCACGAATCGCTGGTGCTGTTCGCGCGCAACGCCGAGACGCTGCTCGAGCAGGCGCCGCTGAAGCGCCCGAAGCGCAACGCGCAGCGCATGCTGGATGCCGCGCACGACGCGGTGTACCGCAGCGGCAACGCGAAGGACGCGCAAAAGGCCTACCGCGCGTGGATGAAGGCGCAGACCAACCTGTCGGGCGGCGAGGTGATGTACGACCGGCTGTCGGCCGACGGGCGCGTGTACCGCCTCGTGTCGATGGCGTGGCCGAACAAGAAGAAGGCGCCGGAAGAGTATTTCACGCCGCTGATCCACCCGGTCACCGGCAAGCCGTGCGCGATGCCGGCGCGCGGCTGGCGCAACCCGCCCGCGACGATGCAGGCGCTGATCGAGCGCGGCCAGATCGAATTCGGTCCGGACGAAACCACGCAGCCGCAGCGGATCTACTACCTCGACGAGAACATGTACGAGAACGTGCCGTCGGTGCTGCCGTTCGCCGGCTCCGACGACGCGCTGCTGAAGACGCTCGGCATCCCGTTCGACCAGCCGAAGCCGGTCGATTTCGCGGCGGCCGTGATCGGCTGGTGCACGCGCGGCGACGACATCGTGCTCGACTGCTTCGCCGGCTCCGGCTCGACCGGCCACGCGGTGATGCAGGTGAACGCGACCGACGGCGGCGCGCGCCGCTACATCCTCGTGCAGCTGCCCGAGGCGCTCGACCGCCGCGACAAGACGCAGCTGGCGGCCGCCGATTTCTGCGCGAAGCTGAAGAAGCCGCTGACGCTCGCGGAAATCACGAAGGAGCGCCTGCGCCGCACCGCGCAGCAGGTCGCGCGCGACTATCCGGAAAGCTATGGCGACCTCGGTTTCCGCGTGTACCGGCTCGACACGACCAACGTGATCGAGTGGGACCCGCGCCGCGACGACTTCGACCACGCGCTCTTCGCGTCCGTCGAGCACGTGAAGACCGGCCGCAGCGAGGACGACCTGCTCGCCGAGCTGACGCTGAAGCTCGGCCTCGACCTGTGCACGCCGGTCGGGCATCACCAGGTCGCGGGCAAGACCGTGCACCTGATCGGCCGCTCGATCGTCGCGTGCTTCGATGCGCGCATTTCGCGCGACGACGCGGGCCCGCTCGCCGACGGCATCGTCGAGCTGCTCGACGCGACCGGCGCGACGCGCGACGTCACGTGCCTGTTCCGCGACAGCGGCTTCGTCGACGACGTCGCGAAGCTCAATCTCGCCGCGCTGCTCGAACAGCACGGCGTGAAGCGCGTGCGGAGCCTGTGATGCGGCTGCATTTCGAAGCGGATCTCGACTATCAGCGCGAGGCGATCGACGCCGTCTGCGACCTGTTTCGCGGCCAGGAATCGTATCGCGGCGACTTCAGCGTGCTCGCGAACGCCGCGCCCGGCACGACGGCCGCCGCGCAAGGCTCGCTCGGCTTCGCGGTGTCGGAGCAAGGCGTCGGCAACCGGCTGTCGCTGACCGACGACGCGCTCGCGCGCAATCTCGCCGACGTGCAGTTGCGCGGCGGGCTGCCGCCGTCCGGCTTGCCCGGCTCGCGCGACTTCACCGTCGAGATGGAGACCGGCACCGGCAAGACCTACGTGTATCTGCGCACGATCTTCGAGCTGAACCGCCGCTACGGCTTCACGAAGTTCGTGATCGTCGTGCCGTCGATCGCGATCAAGGAAGGCGTGCACAAGACGCTTTCGATCACCGAGGACCATTTCCGCGCGCTGTACGCGGGCGTGCCGTACGACTACTTTCTGTACGACTCCGCGAAGCTCGGCCAGGTGCGCCACTTCGCGGCGAGCGCGGCGATCCAGATCATGGTGATGACGGTCGCCGCGATCAACAAGAAAGAGATCAACAACCTCTACAAGGACAGCGAGAAGACCGGCGGCGAGAAGCCGATCGACCTGATCCGCGCGACGCGGCCGATCGTGATCGTCGACGAGCCGCAAAGCGTCGACGGCGGGCTCGAGGGGCGCGGGCGCGAAGCGCTCGCCGCGATGGCGCCGCTCTGCACGCTGCGCTATTCGGCGACGCACGTCGACCGCCACCACATGGTGTACCGGCTCGACGCGGTCGACGCGTACGAGCGCAAGCTCGTCAAGCAGATCGAGATCGCGTCGGCGATCGTCGAGGATGCGCACAACAAGCCGTACGTGCGGCTCGTCGGCGTGTCGAACCGGCGCGGCGCGATCAGCGCGCGCATCGAGCTCGACGTCGCGACCGCGGCCGGCGTGAAGCGCCAGATCGTGTCGGCGACCGACGGCGACGATCTCGAACGCCTGACCAGGCGCGCGCTGTACGCGGGGCTGCGAATCGGCGAGGTGCATGCGGTGAAGGGTGCCGAATACGTCGAGCTGCGCCATCCGGAAGGCGAGGCGTTCCTGTCGCTCGGCGAGGCGTTCGGCGACATCGACACGCTCGCCGTGCAGCGCGAGATGATCCGCCGCACGATCCGCGAGCATCTCGACAAGGAATTGCGCCTGGCCGAGCGCGGCGTGAAGGTGCTGTCGCTGTTCTTCGTCGATTCGGTCGAGCGCTATCGCCGCTACGACGAAAACGGGATGCCCGTGAAGGGCGACTACGCGTTGATCTTCGAAGAGGAATACGCGCGCGCGGCGCGCGTGCCGGCCTACCGCGCGCTGTTCGACGGCGTCGACGTCGCGCTCGAAGTCGAGCGCGCACATAACGGCTACTTCTCGATCGACCGCAAGGGCGGCTGGACCGACACGAGCGAAAGCAGCGCCGCGGCGCGCGAGAACGCGGAGCGCGCGTACGGCCTCATCATGCGCGAGAAGGAAGCGCTGCTGTCGTTCGACACGCCGCTGAAGTTCATCTTCTCGCATTCGGCGCTGAAGGAAGGCTGGGACAACCCGAACGTGTTCCAGATCTGCACGCTGCGCGACATCCAGACCGAACGCGAGCGTCGCCAGACGCTCGGCCGCGGGCTGCGCCTCGCGGTCGACCAGGACGGCGAACGCGTGCGCGACCCGGGCGTCAACACGCTCACCGTGATCGCGACCGAGCGCTACGAGTCGTTCGCGGAGAACCTGCAGAAGGAAATCGAGGCCGATACGGGCATTCGCTTCGGGATCGTCGAGGAACACCAGTTCGCGGCGCTGCCGGTGCAGGAAGGCGACGGGCCCGCGCACGCACTCGGCATCGAGCTGTCGCGCGTGCTGTGGACGCATCTGCATGAGCAGGGCTACGTCGACGCACAGGGCAAGGTGCTCGATCGGCTCAAGGATGCGCTGCGCCAGAGCGCGCTCGTGCTGCCCGTCGCGTTCGAGACGCTGCGCGCGCCGATCGTCGCGACGCTGCGCAAGCTGTCGGGCCGCTTCGCGGTGCGCAATGCGGACGAGCGTCGCGCGATCGCGTTGCGGCGCGATGCTTCGGGCAAGGCCGTCGTGTTCGGCGACGACTTCCGCGCGTTGTGGGACCGCATCCGCCATCGCACCGTGTACAGCGTCGAGTTCGACAACGCGAAGCTCGTGCGCGATTGCACGGCCGCGCTGCGCGACGCGCCGGACATCGCGCGCGCACGGCTGCAATGGCGCAAGGCCGAGATCGACATCGGCAAGGCCGGCATCGAGGCGATCGAGGTGGCGGGCGCCGGCACGGTGCTGATCGACGAAGGCGAGTTGCCGCTGCCTGACCTGCTCACCGAACTGCAGGACCGCACGCAGCTCACGCGCCGCTCGCTCGCGACGATCCTGGCCGACAGCGGCCGGCTCGACGATTTCCGCGTGAATCCGCAGCAGTTCATCGCGCTGGCCGCCGAGGCGATCAACCGCTGCAAGCGGCTTGCGCTAGTTGCGGGCATCGCGTACCGCAAGCTCGGCGAACGCCACGTGCATGCGCTCGAGTCGTTCGAAAGCGAGGCGCTGACCGGCTATCTGCGCAATCTGCGGCCCGATGCGCGGAAGTCGATCCACGAGGCCGTCGTGTGCGAGACCGACGCGGAGCGTGCGTTCGCCGATGCGCTCGAAGCGCACGACGGCGTGAAGCTGTACGCGAAGCTGCCCGCGTGGTTCCGCGTGCCGACGCCGCTCGGCAGCTATCACCCGGACTGGGCGGTGCTCGCGGAGCAGGACGGCGGCGAGCGGCTGTATTTCGTCGTCGATACGCCGAATGCCGACGGCGACGTGACGAGCGAGCACGAGCGCGCGAAGCTCGTGTGCGGCGAGGCGCATTTCCGTGCGCTGGTGGACGGCGGAGAGGCCGCGCGATTCGTGCGCGTCAGGCAGGCCGATGCGTTGTTCGAGCCGGTCACAGCCGTCGCGCCGCTGGCGGGCGCGGGACGCTGAAACGAAGGGCGGCGACGAGCCGCCCTTTTTTTCGTTTCATCGATCCGGCTGCGATGAATCCGCTTGTCATACGGATGAAAGCGATTCGTATCCTAGCGGGTTCGCGCGTGTGGTTACGGCTGGTTGCAAATCGGGGTCGATGCGATCGCGGTGCGCAGCACCTCCGTTTTCTCCCCGCAACGAAAAAGGGCGCCGAAGCGCCCTTTCTCCACATGCGTGCGCCGCAGTTACAGCGTGCGGCCGAATGCGTTGCGATGTGCGTGATGCGTGGATGTCGACGCATGCGCGGTATGGCCGTGCGTATGTGCGTGACCGTGACCCGGCTGCGTGCCTGCACGATCGGCGATCGTGTCGGAGCGGTCGGCTGCGCGTGCGAGGCCCTTGTCGCGGTCGCCCGCGTGCACGCTGTTCGAATTGCTCAGTGCTTCGCCGCTCATGTGGCCGGCGGACATGCCGCCCGCGTTGCCACCCATGCCGCCGGCACCGTGACCACCACCGTTGCCGCCACCACCACCATTGCCGCCGGCTGCCGCATTCGCGGAAACGGCACCGAGTGCGAGGAGCGCGGCGGCCAGTACGGACAGATATCGTTGCGTTTTCATTGTTTGCTCCCTGGAGCGTGTTCGAATGATTGCATTCTAGGAACTCGCGGTTTCCGCGCGACTCGACGTTGTAAATGATCGTAACGGTGCGCGAGATGCGCATTCGTCAGATCAATGTGCGACATGCCGGATGCGCGAGCGGACTGCGTGGCCGGCCGTCGTCGGACGAAGGGAGATGAAAGGCGGGAACGGCACCGTGGCACCGTCTCGCCGTTTCCGCCGTTGTGCGCGCTTACTGCGCCGGCTGCACGCCCTGCGCGGCGGCCTTGCGCTGCGCCGCCACCTCCTGCTCGTGCTTCTTCGCCATGTGGTGGCCGACGATGCAGCCACCGACCGCGCCGACCACGGCGTGATGTCCCGCGTAGTGGCCAGCGACGCCGCCCACCACCGCGCCCTTCATGCAGCCCGCCGCGTGCGCGCTGCCGATCGTTGCGAGCGCAACGACGGCGGCCGCCGCGCACGACCTGATGTGTCGAATGGGCATCATGCGATCACTCTCCTCTTGTCGTCGTGATCAGTATTCTCGTGAGCCGGTCGCCCGGTTCAGTTCCAGCGGCCGCGCCAGCCGTCGCCGTCACGCCAGGCGCGCTCGCGCCACTCGTGCTCGCGCCATTCACGGCGACGCCACTCGTGTTCACGCCATTGACGCGCACGCCAGTCGTCGTCGCGGTAACCCACCGGCGCGTACATCACCGGCGGAGGCGGCGCCACATAGACCGGCGCCGGCGCCTCATAAACGCCCGGCACACCGATCCCGACCGACAGGTCGACATGGGCCGATGCGACACCCGAAGCTGCCAGCGCCGCTACACCGAGAACTGCACCGAGGATAAGTTTCTTGCTCATTTCGCGACTCCCTGCACGTGTCGTGCGTCATGTGACTACGGTTCGGAGTCTAGGCACGGGGCGCCGACACAGGTGAAACCGGTCTGCGAGACCGGTAACGGACGTTTACGGGGAGGCGCAAAGCCTTGCAGGACAAGGGTGGCGGGCGATTCGACACGCCGTTGCGACGGCGCATCGAATCGGCCAAGGCGGGAATTTTTGCCGAAAAGCGCGCCGGCGACGCACGCCGTGCGCGCCGATCGAACGACGTCACGCGCGGATATCGTCGACGCTGCGCAGCCAGTGCACGCTGAACAGATTGTCCGCGTCGGTCCACACGGTGTCGGGCTCGAAGCCCGCCCGGCGCGCGATCGCATGGAAGCCGTCGATCGTGAACTTGTGCGAGTTCTCCGTGTGGATGTGCTCGCCCGCCTCGAAGCGGAATGCGTGGCCACGCACGTGCACCGCTTGCGCGATATCGCTGACGAGATGCATCTCGATGCGCTGCCGTTCCCGGTCGTAAAACGCGTAATGCGAGAACGCGTCGAGATCGAAGTCCGCGCCGAGCTCGGCGTTCGCACGGGCGAGCAGGTTCAGGTTGAACCGCGCGGTCACGCCTTGTGCGTCGTTGTACGCGCGATGCAGCGTGCGCGCGTCCTTCACGAGATCCACGCCGACCAGCAGGCCGCCGCCGCGCAACAGCCGCGCGGCGTCGCGCAGGAACGCGTCGGCTTCCTCCGGCGAGAAGTTGCCGATCGTCGAGCCGGGGAAGAAGCCGATGCGCCGGCGCGGTGTCTCCGTCAGTTCGGCCAGTTGCTCGGCCTTCGTGTAGTCGGCCGCGATCGGCGCGACGTCGAGCCACGGATACGCGGCACGCAGCCGCGCGGCGGCGCCGTGCAGGTAATCGGCCGAGATGTCGATCGGCACGTAGCGCGCCGGCGCGTTCGCGTAGTTGTCCGCACACGCGTCGAGCAGCACGCGGATCTTCTCGAGCGAGCCCGCGCCGAATTCGACGATGTCCGCATGCGGGCCGACGCGCCGCACGATCTCGGCCGCGCGATTGCGCAGGATGCCGAGTTCCGTGCGTGTCGGGTAGTACTCGGGCAACTCGCAGATGCGGTCGAACAACGCCGAGCCGGCCGCATCGTAGAAGTATTTCGGCGAAATGCTGCGCGGCGTGCGCGACAGTCCGTCGATCAGATCGCGCTCGAACGCGCTCGGCCGCGAATCGCGGGCGGGTTGCAGGCCACCGCTCGTGGCCGTCAGATCAGACGTCTCGCGCAAGTCGCACTCCCGTGAATTGCCAGCGCGCGGCCGGCGGAAAGAAATTGCGGTACGTCGGCCGTTCGTGCCCCGGCGGCGTCGCGATGCTGCTGCCGCGCAGGACCTGCTGGCCCACCATGAACTTGCCGTTGTATTCGGCGGCGACTCCCGCGAGCGGCCGAAAGCCCGGATACGGCTCGTAGGACGAACGCGTCCATTGCCACACGTGCCCGAGCATCTGCTGAATACCGTCCGCGCCGACTGCGGCTTCCCATTCGAATTCAGTCGGCAGGCGTGCGCCGGCCCACTCCGCGTACGCGGCCGCTTCGTAGAAGCTCACGTGACACACGGGCGCATCGGGCGCGAGCGGCTCCACGCCGTGCAGACCGAACGCGCGCCATGCGTGTACGGTTTCCGGCTCACCGTCGTCGTCGGAAATCCAGTAAGCGGGCCCGCGCCACCCTTCCCGCTGCACCGTCGCCCAGCCGTCCGACAACCAGTATTCAGGGCGTGCGTAGCCGCCGTCCGCGATGAAGGACGCGAATTCCGCATTCGTCACGAGACGGTTCGCGATCTCGAACGGACGCACGAGCGCCGTATGGCGCGGCCGTTCGTTGTCGAACGAGAACGTGTCGCCGTCGTGGCCGATCTCGACGAGTCCGCCCGGCTGTTGCAGCCAGCGCAACGGGCCGGCATCGCCCGCGGCCAGGGCCGCATGCCCGTCGGTGCCATTGCGCGGCCGGAACGCGGGCTTCAGCGGGTTGCACGAGAACGCATGCAGCATGTCCGTGACGATCAGCTCCTGATGCTGCTGTTCGTGATGCAGGCCGAGTTCGATCTCGGGCGCGATCGTGGCGAGCATCGTCGGATCGGCGCCGTCGAGCGCGCGCAGCATCGCGTCGTCGACGTACTGACGGTACGCATGCACCTCGTCGAGCGACGGACGCGTGAGCAGCCCGCGCTGCGGCCGCGGATGGCGCGGGCCGAGCGCTTCGTAATAGGAATTGAAGAGGAACTGGAACGCGTCGTCGAACGGCGCGTAACCGCGCACGCGGCGCATCAGTACGACGGTTTCGAAGAACCAGGTCGTATGCGCGAGATGCCATTTCACCGGACTCGCGTCGGGCATCGACTGCACGGCCTGGTCTTCGGCGGACAGCGTCGCCGTCAACGCGACGCTATGGGCGCGCACGTCCTGATAACGGCGCTGAAGCTGGGATGCAAGGAGGCTCATCGGTTTACCGTCCACGTCGCGATTCGCTGCGTTGCGTTGCCGGAAAAAGGAAAGCCTTGCGCTCGGATGCGCGCGGCTGACGTGCGACCTTCAATGCTGCGTCGTCGGGCAGCCGGCGCGCGCGCCGGGCCGCTGGTGCGGCGACACTTCATCTGCCCGTGCAGAACAGTATGGGCCAGAAATGTGAACGTCGCGAATCGGATTTCGGGCGAAACGAAGACGAAAGACAAATGAAAGCACTCGCGCTTCGAGCGGCGGCGGCGTAACAAACCGTCGATGCCCGTGATGGCGGGGCTGGGAGGTCGATCGCAAAGGGCATGCCTGCGCGTCGGCATTACCGTCGCCTCATGACAGCCGCGCGGCACGCATGAAAGGTCGACGACCGGGGCACACCGGAGGGACGGCGTCACGCAGTCGATATCGGCCCCGATCCGCACGTTGGCATCGCGGCCGTCGGTGCGATGTTCAACTGCCCTGCCCTCCGTGCGCTTCCCGGCTTTTGAAAAATTTTTCGCATCGATGTCACACGCGCGGGGGTCTCGCTCGTCATATCAACGGAACCCACACGAAAGGAGAAGGAACCATGACTGCGAAACTCAATCCGTTTGCCGCCACCCCCGCGCTGATGAAGAACTGGATGGCCGTATCGGTCGCCGCTGCCGGGAGCCTCGAGCCGACGCTGATCGAGCTGGTCAAGATCCGCGCGTCGCAGATCAACGCGTGTGCGAACTGCCTTAACATGCACACCGTCGAGGCGCGCGAGCAAGGCGAGACCGAGCAGCGCATCAACCTGCTGGCCGCGTGGCGCGAAGCGCCCTGCTACACCGACCGCGAACGCGCGGCGCTCGGCTGGACCGACGCGCTCACGCGGCTGTCGGAGGGCCATGGCGCGCACGAAGCCGCGTATGCGGCGCTGAACGACCACTTCAGCCAGGAGGAACAGGTGAAACTCACGGTGATGATCAACGTGATCAACGGCTGGAACCGGCTGGCCGTCGGCTTCGGGCTGTGGATCGATCCGGCTGAAGCGAAAGCCGCTGCCGCGAAAATGGTGGCCTGATGACGGACCTCGATCCGGCCGCGGGCAGCGCCGAAGACCAGGACGACGCTGCGGCGAGCTTCGATCCGCTGCGTCGCACGCTGATCCGCGTCGCGTACCGGATGCTCGGTTCCGTCGCGGACGCCGAGGACATCGTGCAGGAGGCGTTCATCCGCTGGATGGACGTCGATCGCACGGACGTGCGCGTGCCCGAGGCGTTCCTGCGACGCATGGTGATACGCATGTGCCTCGATCAGCTGAAGTCCGCGCGGCACCAGCGCGAGACGTATATCGGCCCGTGGCTGCCGGAGCCGGTCGTCGAGGAAGATGAACAGGAGGACGTCACGCTGCCGCTGATGCTCGCGCTCGAACGGCTCTCGCCGCTCGAACGCGCGGCGTTTCTTCTGCACGACGTGTTCGGCCTCGAATTCGACGAGATCGCGACGACGATCCAGCGTGACCCGGCCGCATGCCGGCAGCTTGCGGCGCGGGCGCGCACGCATGTACGCGAGGCGCGGCCGCGGTTTCATGTCGAGAAGCTGCGCGGGATCGAGCTGGCCGAGGCGTTCTTCGCGGCGTCACGCAGCGGCGACATGCGTGCGCTCGGTGCGATGCTCGCCGAGGACGTGAGCCTGCATTCGGACGGCGGCGGCAAGCGCTCGGCCGCGGGCAAGCCGGTGTTCGGCTTCGAGCGTGTGATGAAGGTGCACGAATACCTGGCCGGGCTGTTCGCCACGCATGCGTCGACGCTCGTGCGTGCCGGGTTCGTCAACGGGTTGCCGGGTTTCGTCACGCTGGAGGCCGACGGCGAGTTGCAGACCACGGCGCTCGAGATCGAAGACGGGAAGATCGTCGCGATCTATGTCGTGCGGAATCCTGACAAGTTGAAGCATCTGCATTGATGCTTGACGAGCGGGGGCTTTGCGCCCTGCCTTGTCGATTGCTGGCCGCCAGTCGCGCATGTATCGCACATGGAGCGTCGCGCGCGTGCATGCGCTATTTCGACCGCAAAAAGAAAAACGCCACGCGATGTTGCCGCGTGGCGTTCGTATGTTGGCGAGCCGGATTGCCCGTAGGCAATGCGTACTGCCAGACCCCTTCATTTTGTTCGTTGGTAGGCTCGATTGGATTCGAACCAACGACCCCCACCATGTCAAGGTGGTGCTCTAACCAACTGAGCTACGAGCCTAAGAAGCCGCGAATTATAGAGAGGGTTTTGGAGGTGCGCAAGTCCCTTCGTGAAAATTTTTTGAATCGGGCGTGTTCGGGTGTCGATGATCGATGAAGTCTCGCGATGCCGGGCACGTTGGCTTCACTGCTTCGCCTCACAGCAAAACGTGTCGATGCGCTGTGACGTTATCCACATTGCCCTCTGCATAACCGTCCGGCAAGCCTCTGGATTCACAGTGGAACGATTGAGGATATGTCGGCGTGGCTGTGAATCGACGAAAAGTTGTTCTGTGCTTCACAGAGTTTTGCGTGTGTATCGCCGGTGGTTATGCGTTCCGATTCGTCTTGGAAATTCAGGGCGTTACGGGGGTTATCCACTGTGAGGCACCGAGCTTGTTAACTATCACTACGTATGTATACGAACTCTGTTAACACCTTTGGATAAGCACAGTCCATCGACTGTGATCCGGGCACGGCATGCACTTCGTCCGGCAGACGGAGCAATGGAAGTCGAAGCCTGTGACCAGCTCGAACGCTCGTGTCTGTAGAATCGCCGGGGTTCAGAATCGTTGTTGGTACAAGAGCGATTGAACATGAGGTTCGATCCCGACGATCGATGAAGGCACCCGTCAATGTGAGGCTGGTGACAGGTATTGCTGGCTGCGCCGCAGGTGCATATGCCCGATGTGGCCGCAGTTGCACGAGGATCCGTTATGACAAACACGCCACAGTCACACGACATGACGGATGACACGACGCGGCGCAGGATCGTCTGGCTGCTTCAACGCCTGACCAGCTTTTCGCTCTGGAAGCGCAAGCGTGATGCGTTTGCGATCTTCGCGAATGAATATGAGAGCGCTGTGAAGAACCAGTCCGCGGATGATCCGGAGCCCATGCCGGCAAATAATCTGCCGATGATCTTCGAGATCCTTGCGGCCTACGATCGAGGGTTGTCCGAGCTGGCCCGAGGGCACCGGTTCGTCTGGCGGCGCGGTGAGCCGCTGCAATATGCGGTTGCTCGGTACAACCATCTGAATGCGTATTTCTTCCCTCATCCGGATTACTGGGATCGGGGTGCGCAGATTGCCCCGTACCCGCCGAAGGTCGATGCGCTTGTTCGACTGCTGCACGCATCGGAATACCAGATGGAGTATGCGCCGTTCGAGCCGGGATATACCGACCTCGCACAACTGTGCTCGGTTGGGCTGCTGCTTTCACCGCATGCATACGAACACAGCTTCTACACGCTGCCGTATCCGGTGTTTCCGGAGGACTTGCAGGAGATTCCGGAACCAGTCGGCGTGATGATCAAGTCCGGCGATAAAGTGCCTTGCGACGGCATCTGGGAACCCGTTACCGTCGAGCGATCGAAGTGGCTTGGCATCGTGCCGGTGGGCGGTTGCCGCGTATTCCCGAACAGGGGGTGCTTCAATTACCTGGGCAGAGGAACGCGAGCGCCGAAGGTCAGAGATGCAATGGAGCTGGCCGTGCGCACGCGATGGCGCTTGCTGTGGGAAGACAGGCGTTACGTGGATGGCGTCATTCCCGACGAGTCGTCGTATTTTCTCGAGGCAGGCGCGAAGCCACCGGCAGTTTCGAGGAAACAGGTGACGCGATGCCGCTGATGAATTGCCCGTCCCACGGACATGTAGGCGGCGAGCTCGTGACGCGGACCGTATCCGACCTCATTAACGATCGCAGCAACTGGAAGGGCGGCCGTCGGATCGTCCCGCTGCTGCTCGTGCGGCACGAAATCGAGTATCCCGGCTACATGCTGGAATCCGAAGAGGCGAAAGTGCGCGAGCTGGGCGGTACGCACGAAGGAGGGGGTGTCTACCGCTTTAACGACGACGAGTCGATGGAAGCAGCCATCGGACTACTGACGGCAACGTGTGCTGATTGCTTAAGGGAATTGATGGCCTTGCAGAAAGAAGCGTAAGTTGAGCGCAATGTCTCAGGGGGACGGATGGCCAAGCTGAATTTCGGGACCATCCGCCGGTGTTCCGTCGATCTCGATACCGCGACGCTGCTCGGTCTGAAGGCTGCCTATTCGTGTCCCCGGAAACCGGCGAGATTCTCGGGGCTTACTCGACCAAGTGACGTTCGTGCCGCCGTAGCGCCCGATAGTTGCATGTGGACAACCGGCACGCAAAACAATCAGGAACGCTGTGCATCCCACCGGGCAACATTGATCTGAAGCGCCCGCGCGCATATGAACAACCCGAGAGCAGCCAAATCGAAATCCTGTGTACCAGCGCGGTGAGGGCGGCGTGGATATCCCGGCCCAAAGGCACTCGAAATGCTGTGTCCCCCAAAGGTGAGGGGTTCGACAAGAGATGGCATGCCAAGCTGTTGCGGCCGATGTGGATATCCCGCGCTGAAACGACGCCAAATCCTGTGACATCGAAAGCGAAGAAGGTGCGTCCATTCGCGATCGCATCGCGACGATGTTCACGATGTGGATAACCACCGCGAAAGCGAATCCAAACGCTGTGGACTCGAACGGTGAGCGTGAGCGCCATCAGACTGATCGAACCGCCTAGGCTGAATCGCAGGCAGCGCGTAACCCCGATCAAATCTGCTGATCGAGCGCCCGCACGACAGCCTGCTCCCCAAGATTATCCACCGGCCCGACCACCGCGAAGTTGAGCCCATTCACCGACCCATACCGCGCCAGCAACGACCCATCCACACGTTGCCCGGCTGGCAGCAGCCGATGTTTCGATTCCGCCGGTCGGAGATAGAAACTCAGTGTCCGCCCGGCGTCGTCCTCATAAAGCACCATCGCAGCCGTCGCGCCGCTGTCCGTCGTAAACAACCGCCCGCCAACCGGCCGGAACCCGGCCGCACTCAAATCCGGCAGCCTCGCCGACGCCCCCATGCGCCGGGTGAGCCACGTCTGCAAATCCTTCGCACTCGTCGGCCGGAAGTCCACCTTCGCGGTCTGATCGACCGCCATCATCCGGTAAGCCTCGACCGCATCGCTCATCGGCGCGATCGGCGGCGCCGCGTTCCACCCACGCGCTTGCCACCCGCCAAACGTCCCGAGCCCGATACAGAACACGAACGAAGCCGCCATCGCGAACCGCACCCGCGAGCGCTCCGCACGCTTCGCACGAAGCGCCGCCGGATCGAGCGCAGGATTTTCGCCAGGCATCCGCACGCTCTCGAGCGCGGCCCGCAACCGCTGCGCATCCATCTGCCATTGCTTCACCTGTTCCGCGCTTTCCGGATGCAGCGCGAGATATCGCTCGACCGCGGCGCGCGCATCGTCGTCGAGCTGGCCGTCGACATAGGCCTGGAGATCGTGTTCGTCGGGACGGAGCGTGTTCATTTCATCAAGCGGAGAGAAGGAGCGGGAAGCTCGCCGTCGCTGAGCTGGCGCAGTGCCCGGCGCGCGCGGGAGAGTCGCGACATCACGGTGCCGATCGGCACGTCGAGCAGGTCGGCGACTTCCTGATACGTGAAGCCCTCGACCGCGACGAGCAGCAGCAGGCTGCGCTGCTCGTCGGAGAGCCGGCCGAACGCTTCGAGCGTCGCGCGCGCGGTTGCCTCGCGTTCGGCGGACGGCCAGTGCGCTTCGTCGTCGTCGCGAATGCGGCCGAGCAGCCACGCGTAGCGCTTCGCGCTGCGTTTGCCGTCGAGAAACTGCCGGTAAAGGATCGTGAACAGCCAGCTGCGCAGCGAAGCGTCGTCGCGGCGGCTCGCCCAGCGCGACAGCGCGCGCTCGAGCGTCGACTGGACAAGATCGTCGGCCGCGTGGACGTCACGCGCCAGCCAGAGCGCGAAGCGTCGCAGCCTGGGGATGAGTTCGCGCAATGCGTCGTCGTCGGGGGCGTTTGAGGGCATGGCCGGGGCGCGAGCCGATAAGCGTGGAGATGCCGCGTAGGACGCCGGTCGGCGCCGCTTATTCCGTCAGCATACGAAAAATTTCTTGATGGAATAAAGCGGCGCGGGTGGCGTCCTACACGCGTTCGACAATGATCTGACGATCGGGAGTGCATCCATGAAGCAATCTTCCTCTTCTTCGCCGCCGCGCGAACCCGGGCGCGGGTGGTGGCGCTGGGCCGTGATCGGCGGCGCGGTGGCCGGCGTGGCCGTGGCCTTCGGGTATGTCGGCGGCTGGCTCGCGCCGGCGCGTCTGACCCCGCACCGGCTCGTCGACGCGCTGCAGACGGCCGGCGGCGAGCATCCGGGTTTCCGGCGCAATCACGCGAAGGGCGTGTGCGTGACCGGTTACTTCGAAGGCAACGGCGCCGCGAGCGCGTATTCCGTCGCGCCGTTCTTCGAGGCGGTGCGCACGCCCGTGGTCGGGCGCTTCGCGCTGCCGGGCGGGAATCCGTATGCGCCCGACAGCAGCGTGCCGATCCGCAGCCTCGCGCTGAAGCTCACCGCGCCGGACGGCCAGCAATGGCGGACCGGGATGAACGCGATGCCGGTGTTTCCGGTGGCGACGCCGAAGGCGTTCTACGCGCAGTTGCTGGCGACCCGGCCGGATCCGACGACGGGCAAGCCCGATCCGGCGAAGGTGAAGGCGTTTTTCGGCGCGCATCCGGAGACGGCTGCATTCCGCGCCTGGGTGAAGGGTGCGAAGCCGAGCGCGAGCTACGTCACCGAAAGCTATTACGGGCTGAACGCGTTCTACTTCGTCGATGCAGCCGGCAAGCGCCAGGCGGTGAGGTGGCGCGTCGTGCCGGAACAGACGACGGGCGCCGGCGACGTCGCGACGGCCGCGGATCCGAACGTGCTGCAGCAGGACCTGACGCGGCGCATCGCGGACGGCGCGCAGAAGTGGAAGTTGCTGGTCACGCTGGCGGAGCCCGGCGACCCGGTGGACGACGCGACGAAGACCTGGCCCGCGCAGCGTACGACGATCGACGCGGGGACGCTCGTGCTCGATCGCGTGGAGGCGCAGGACAGCGGGCCGTGCCGGGACGTGAATTACGACCCGACGGTGTTGCCGCAGGGGATTCAGGTGTCGGGGGATCCGTTGCTGGCGGCGCGGTCCGCGGCGTATGCGGATTCGTATCTGCGCCGGACGAGTGAAGAAGCCGGCGTGGCCGGCGCGGCGCGACTGAGTGCGGAGGGACGATGATGAAGGCGACGACGACGTTTAGCTTGCCGGCGAGGCTGCTGCATTGGGTGATGGCCGCGATGATCGTCGCGATGCTGTTCATCGGGGTGGGGATGGTGGCGTCGGTTTCGGGGCGGCACGATTTCCTGGTGGCGTTGCACAAGCCGCTGGGGATTGCCGTGTTGGCGCTGGTTTGCGTGCGTATCGTGGTGCGGTTCGTGTCGAAGCCGCCCGCGTTGCCCGAGGATCTGCCCTGGTGGCAGAAGGTTGCCGCGCATGGGTCGCATCTGGTGCTGTACGCGCTGATGCTCGCGATGCCGCTGATCGGGTGGGCGATGCTGTCGGCAGGCGGGTATCCGGTGACGCTGGGCGGTGGTGTGCAGCTGCCGGCGATTGTGTCGGCTGATCCGGTGACGTTCGCCTGGCTCAGGGTCGCGCATCGCGTGCTGGCCTATCTGTTCTTCTTGACGTTCCTCGCGCATTTCGCGGCGGCGCTGTATCACGGACTGATTCGGCGGGATGGGGTGGTGAGGGCGATGGTTGGGCGGTAATCGACGGAAGGTTGAGTTCGCTGCGGCGGGGCGGTTCACGGGCGACCGAGGCTGCTCCTGCCGTGTTGCTTATTTATGACCGCGGCTGCGGCTCAGCGGCTCCCGGCATAGCACGTCAAAAATATTTCACAAAGGGGGTTGCGGAGACTGGGGCGGGTGCTTAGAATCACGCCTCTTTCGCGCTAACGGAAACGCAGCGCGGGGGGAAGAAGGGAAGCGGTGCTGTTGAAGTCGGTTTTATCGACTCCAGTGCATACGAAATTAAACCGCAGTCGTCGCAACGAAGTAGTTAAAAAAGTTGTTGACGAGTTTTAAAAAACGGTTGATAATCTCGCTTCTCTGCTGCTGAAAACGCAGCGCTGCTGAGAAACTCCAGGTTTCTCGCAGAAATGCTCTTTAAAA
>NZ_LOTA01000049.1:0-2541 GCF_001521935.1 Burkholderia sp. RF7-non_BP4
CCGTATGCGGTCTTTTAACGACGCCCATCAGAGGTTGGGAGTGGCAGGCATGCTCCATGGCATGAGGGCGGCATAGTCGTCGGCGGTTGCGGCGAGCGGCAACCTGGTGAACAGCCAGACCAGATAGCGATACGGCTCGACGCCGTTCGCCTTGCACGTCTCGACGAGGGAGTACAGGTTGGCGCTGGCCTGCGCGCCAGCGACAGTATCGGAGAACAGCCAGCCCTTGCGGCCGACGACGAACGGCCGGATCGCGTTCTCGCACAGGTTGTTCGAGATCGGCCAGTTGCCGTTACCGACGTATCGGACCAGCTTGGGCCACTGTCCGCTCATGTACTGCAATGCCTTGCCGAGCAGACTCGACGGCACGACGCCCGGCAGATGCTCGACCAGCATGCGCTCGATGATGGCGAGCACGCGGGCGCTGTACCGAGCGCGCAGTCGTTGCCGACGTTCAGACTTCCACTTCGCGCTGCGCACCTCGGCCGCGAACAGCTTGCCGATCAGCACGACGAAGCGCGTGGCCAGCAGATCCGGCGAGCGTGCCGCCTTCGGCACCGACTCCTCGGCCTTGATGAAGCCGCGGCGCACGTGTGCCCAGCATCCGAGATGCACGAGCTGGTGATCGTGGGCGATTCCGTTGTAGAGTTCGTACCCGTCAGTCATCAGCACGGTGCCAGGCTGCACGCCAGCATAGAGCTTCTGCGCATGCTGGGCGCCGCGCCCCGGCGAGTACGAGAACATCCGTACTGGTGGCCCCGAGCCGTTGACCTGCGCCCACAGGTAACTCTTCGCCTGCGGCCTGCGTCCTGGCTCCTTCAGCACTTGGAACGTTGTCTCGTCGCCGTAGATCAAGTCCGATTCGAGCAGCGCGTCGCGCATCAGGTTGATCACCGGCTGCGTGGCCAGTCCCACCCGCACCACGCTGGCGGCCAGCGTGTTGGACGAGATGTCGCCGCCGAAGCGACGCAGCAGCGTGGCTTGGCGATACAGTGGCATACCGTACTGGTACTTGCCAGTGATGATCCACGCCAGCGCGGATTCCGTGAGCAACCCGCGTGGGATGATACGCGCTGGCGCCGGCGTGACCTTGATGCCGAGATCACAGCACGGGCACGCGTACTTGACGCGCTGGTGCTGAACGACGCGGACCTGCTCGGGAATCACGTCAAGCTGTTCGCTCGTCTCGACGCCGATCTCGACGAGAGCATGGCCATCATGCGCGCAGAATCGTTCAGACTCGGGTAGTTCGTGCCGCACGACCTCGCGCGGCAAGTTCGGATCGAGTGGTTTGCGTCCGCGCTTGCCTCGCGTGTGGGCGGCGACAGACGTGCCGGGCGCGTCCTCGCGCGCGGGCGCATCGGTAGTGGTGGCCAATGCTTCAGCTTCGTTGAACAGGCCGAGTTGGTCGGCATGGCGCGCCTCGCTAGAGGCACCGAACAGTTCGTGCTTGTAGGCCCGCAGCTTCTCTTCGGCCAGATCGCGCTGGGCCGTCACGAGTCGAAGCTCACCGCGCAGCGCATCGAGTTCGGCGCTCGCGGCAATCAGCGCTTTGTACTCCTCCGCGCTCAACATGACGGGGCTATTCGGCATGGCCGATTAGACCATGCCATCTGCGTAGTGTTCAGCTCATCCGCGCGTAATATCGCTGGGGATGCTTCTGGATCACGGCCAGGTCGATGCCGTCGAGCAGCCAGTGCAACTGCTCGGTGCTGAGCGTGATCGTGTCGCCACCGTTCGGCCAGACGAAGCGGTCGGCTTCGAGTCGCTTGAGCAGCAACCAGAAACCGTTGCCGCCCCAGCCGAGGATCTTGACTCGATCACGACGGCGGTTGCCGAAGACGAACAGCGCCGAGGTCATTGAGTTCAGGCGCATCGCCTGCTCGACCAGGATCGACAGCCCGTTGATGCCCATGCGGAAGTCGACGGGATCGCGATGCAGGTAGACCTTCAGCCCTTCGTCGAACCGGAACACGGCAGCCTCCCGAGCATCTGGATCACCGTGGCCAGCTCATCGACACTCGCCTCGCCGAGATCGAATTCGACACCATTGGACAAGCGCACATGTAACGAGAGCGCCATCAACGACGGGGCTGGTGGCAATACTGGGGAAGCGGCAGGCACAGTCGACGCAGTCGTGACGACAGGAACGAATGCTCGCGCTTCACTCATCGGAACCCGATGTGCAGTGCCCGGAATGTCGATCGATACGCCGTCGATCACCAGCGGGTCCGGCCTCGTCGGGGTTTGCAGCGTATGCTGCTGATGGCGCGAGATCCAGCGACGCAACTGGTTCGGATTAACGTCATGGTCCATGGCCGCCCGGGCGATCGATACCCCCGGCCTCAGGCAAAACTCGACCAGCTCCCGCACGGCATCTTCATCAAATTCCCGCCGGCCATCCCGTCTGCGGCCAACCACCAGTCTGCTTCGAAGGTCCTGTTTCTCTGTCATCACGGTCTGAGTGCATGTGTCCACGCGGACACTTAGCATCTGACCTTCTGCCTACCATTGGTAGGGCGTCGTTTATTGACGGCTTAC
>NZ_LOTA01000050.1:0-695 GCF_001521935.1 Burkholderia sp. RF7-non_BP4
CCTATGGCTTCTATTCAACAAAGTCTTCAGAACATCAATCGGTATCAGCGGCACGCTACGCTGCCGATGCTGCGTCAGCAGGTGTCGAAGCTCGATCCACAGAGTATCGGTGGCGTGGTGCATTTTGCCACCGAGGCGATGAAGAACATGGTGCAGCGCGAGATGAAGCGCGCCGGTTCGAGGAGCAGTGTTCCGGCGGATGCTGAGCCGCGCGGCGCCTTCGACAACGAGCCCGAACTGCTGGTGCCAACGCACGGCGGGGAGGCGGACGGCGAAACCCTGCGAACGGCGATGAGCCTGTTGTCGCAAAAGCACGCGCCGCAGGACTTGGAGGCGCATGCACGCCGCTGGAATGCCGCAAATCTGGCCGCGTATGGCGAGGCGGCGCAAGCGAGTACGCATCAGCAGGACGAGGCGGATGAGGAGCAGGCGGAGCGACTGAATGACGCGGCTAAAGCGACCGGCCAGGGGCTGCACGGCGAAGCCGCGGTGACGATGTGGATGGCCGAGCTGGGTAATGTAAAGGCGGAAAATACCCAGAGCGCGACAACGCAGAGTGCGCAGTTGGGCATCGAGATGGATCAGGCGACGCAGAAGGCATCCGAGGCGGTCAATAAGGAATTCCAGAAGATTGCGGATGACCTGAAGACAAATGAAGAAAAAATTCAGTTCTGGAAATGGGCGGATGAAGTTCT
>NZ_LOTA01000051.1:0-572 GCF_001521935.1 Burkholderia sp. RF7-non_BP4
TCGCTGTCCACCGGCCTCAGCACGGTCACGACCAAGACCGACAATCTCGGCAACAGCACCGCCGCAGCCCTCGGCGGCGGCGCGAGCTACAACCCGGCAACCGGCACGGTTTCCGCTCCGTCGTACACGACGTACAACGCGAACGGCACGACGTCGACCGCCAACAGCGTCGGCTCGGCGATCGACAGCATCAACAGCCAGGGCATCAAGTACTTCCACGCGAAGTCGACGGCAGCCGACAGCCAGGCGCTCGGCACCGACTCGGTCGCAATCGGCCCGAATGCCATCGCCAACAACGCCGGCGACGTCGCACTCGGCAGCGGCTCCGTCACCCAAGCGCCCAACCCGACGCCGACGGGTACCGTCGGCGGCGTGACCACCACGTTCGCGGGCGGCAATCCGAGCAGCGTGGTGAGCGTCGGCAATGCAAGCACGGGCACCACGCGTCAAATCACCAATGTCGCGGCAGGCCAAATCACGCCGACCAGCACCGACGCGATCAACGGCTCCCAGCTCTTCGCGACCAATTCCGTCGTGGATTCGCTGTCGACGACGGTGTCGTCGTCCAGCAG
>NZ_LOTA01000052.1:0-991 GCF_001521935.1 Burkholderia sp. RF7-non_BP4
GCGAAATCGCCGCGTGCGTTCGCGACCGAGATGCAGGGTGATCCGCGCACCGAAGAAGACAAGGTGTTCGGCCACATCACGTTTTGGGTGCAGCGATTGCAGTCCTGGTTGATGTTTGGTGCGTGCGATCCGTCGATGGGCCAAGGCAGGAAGTCGGACCCGTCCGCGATCCTGGTCGGCGGTCTGGATACCGTCAGTCGCAAGCTGCACGTCGTCCATGCGGAGATCAAACGGCGTGTGCCGTCGAAACTCGAATCGGACCTGATCAAGGTCCAGCGAGAGTTTCGCTGTCGCGCTTTCGGATTCGAAAACAACAACGCTTACGAGTGGGCGCGGCAGGATTTGCTGAAGTCCAGCCTGCGTGCTGGCGTGCCACTACCGCTCGTCGGTGTCACCGCATCCGTTGCTCCCGAAGTGCGGATCGATTCCCTGGAACCGTTCGTCACAGATCGTATCTCGCCGTCGATTCTCTTTCATGCCGGGTTGACCACGCTACTTGCCGAACTGGACGAATGGCCCGAGCCGCAGAGCCATCACCACTTCGACGGCCTGACCGCGCTGCACATTCTCTGGATGATCGCGCAGTCGCGCGGCTACGGCATCACTGACGGTTACGAAGCCGTCACGTCCCGACCGATCGAGCGCGGTTCGGACGAACGGGACGACGACTACGACTATCCGCAATCGAGTCGACGCGGGTTTTGAGGAAACGAAAAATGGCACAAATTCTTGATATGTACGGGCAGCCGATCCAGCGCGAGGTGTTGTCCGAACCGCAGACGTCGAAGCTCGGCTGGATCACGCGCGACTTTGCGCAGCATCCGTCGCGCGGGCTGACGCCGAAGAAGCTGCATTCCATTCTGGAAGCAGCCGAGTACGGCGATCTGATGGCGCAGTCCGATCTGTTCACCGACATGGAAGAGCGTGACGCGCATCTGTTCGCCGACATGAGCAAGCGCAAGCGCGCACTGCTCACCCTCGACTGGAACAT